>JBEGTN010000025.1:0-8153 GCA_041179405.1 Verrucomicrobiota bacterium | reverse complement strand
CGTGGTCGCCATCGCCGCAGGACTATATCACAGTCTGGCGCTCTGCTCCGATGGCACCGTGGCCACCTGGGGCGGTAGTGTCTACGGCCAGCTGGGCAACAATAGCACAACCGACAGTTCTGTGCCGGTGGCGGCAAACAACACCGGCGTGCTCGCGGGCAAGACCGTGGTCGCCGTCGCCGCAGGCTTATATCACAGCTTGGCGCTTTGCTCGGACGGCACCGTCATCGCGTGGGGCCATAATGACAACGGCCAGCTAGGCACCAACAACACGGCAAGCAGTTCTGTGCCGGCTGCAGTGACCGGCAGCGGCGTGCTTGCGGGCAAATCCGTGGTCGCCATCGCGGCTGGCGGTTTACACAGCCTGGCGCTTTGCGCCGACGGAACGGTGACCGCTTGGGGTTACAATGGCTCCGGCCAGTTAGGCAACAACAGCACAACTGGAAGTTCTACGCCGATGACAGTGACCGGCACCGGCGTGCTCGCGGGCAAAACCGTGATCGCCGTCACCGCAGGCGATTCCCATAGTCTGGCCCTCTGCTCAGACGGCACCCTAGCCGCTTGGGGCTACAATGGCCAAGGTCAGCTGGGCAGCAACAGCTTGATCAACAGCTCTGTGCCGGTGGCGGTGGCCAGCAGCACCCTTGCCCCCGGAGAGCGATTTACCGCCCTCTACACAGGAGCTGGCGGCATGCATAGCTTGGCGCTGGTAGCCGCGTCTCCGGTGCCCATCGTCACCACCCCCACCGCGGCAAACGTCACCTTAACAACAGCAACCCTGGGCGCCACCGTCATCAGTGACGGTGGCGCGGCCATCACCGGGCGAGGCGTCGTCTACGCCCCCACCGCAACCAATCCCAACCCGCAAATCGGCGGCACCGGAGTGGGTAACCTGACCACCACCGGAACCACCGGAGCCTTCACCGTAAACATTACCAACCTCACCCCAGGCATGGCCTACACTTTCGTCGCCTACGCCACCAACAGCGTCGGCACCAGTTATAGCAGCACCGGTAGCTTCACCACCCCACCATCCAGCGGGTTGGCGACCTGGAGACAGACTTGGTATGGCGCGAACGCCAACGCCGGCAATGCGGCTGACAACGCTGACCCTTACAACACCGGCGTCCAGAACCTGGCCGTCTTTGCGTTCTACGGCCCAAATCAAGCACCGAGCACGGCCAGGATCAGCGACCTGCCACAACCGCAACTAAACGGGGGTAACCTCTCCTACAGTTTCGCCGAGCCAGCCGGTATCAGCGGAATCACCTATGGCGCGGAATGGAGTCTGACGCTAGAGACCGGAAGCTGGCAGGCTATCCCCGACTCCGGCACCCCGCCACAGCACATCTTCAGCGTGCCATTAGGGGCGAATGACAAACTCTTCATGCGCCTGCGCGTAAGTAATCCCTGAGGCCTGGCCACTCCCGTTACGTCTCAGCGAAAAGTGACGGGGCGAACAAAAGTATCAGCCGGTTGCACCGACAAAGTCGGCACTCCTTCGCCCTGGCATCTAAAGTGACACGGCCGGGACGTTTTCGACCGGGGCGCATCCTGCGGTCCACAAACACATAGCCCCACCTCCCTCTCATTTTTTATTTCTTCGCACTCAAATCCAGTGCACTAACAACTCCATCACCATGAATCTCGACTTCCTTCTCGATCCCAATGTCTGGGCCACCTTCGCCCTCCTCGTCGGCCTCGAGCTCGTGCTCGGTATCGACAACGTCCTCATGATTTCGATCATGACCGACAACCTCAAACCCGAGGAAAAGCCCAAAGCCGTGCGCGCCGGCCTCGCACTCGCCTTTATCCTTCGCATCGTGGCCTTACTCGGTGTCAGCGCTCTCATCGCGCTCAAAAACCCGGTTATCTTCGGCCTATCGTGGAAAGACATCATCCTCGCCTCCGGCGGTCTGTTCCTAATCTACAAAGCGTCGAAGGAAATCCACCACTCAGTCGAAAACCCGCTCGCCGAAGAAGGTGCCGCTGCGAAAAAACTCGGCAGCTTCGGCGCAGCCATCGCTCAAATCGCGATCCTCGACCTCGTTTTCTCCATCGACTCGGTCATCACCGCAGTAGGCCTCACGCCGCACTTGGTAGTTATCTTCGCCGCCGTCATCGTCTCTTTCTTCATCGTGCTACTCTTCGCCCGCAAAGTCGGCGACTTCATCCATCAGCACCCGGCGCTCAAGGTGCTTTGCCTCGCCTTCCTGCTCGTCATCGGCGTGACCCTGATCATGGAAGCTTTCCACCAACACATGCCGAAGGGCTACCTTTACGGTCCCATGGGCTTCGCTCTCATCGTGGAGCTGGCCCAGATGCGACAGGCCCACAAACTCAAGCAACGAAGCGCCGCCAATCACCGCGCGGAAAAATAGACAAACCTCGTAGCGAGACGGAATCAGTTCGGTCTCAGGCCGACCCCTGCCGCCTCAGCCATTCACGAAGGGTGGACGCATCACGGAGAAACGCTTCCGGTGCGTCCCCAGGCACAAACTCCATGAGCGCATATCGCTCGCCCGGCAACGTGCGCAACTCGCGCCAAAACTCCGCCCATCGCGCCTCGCCATCAGCCAGAGGATGCCGGTCCTCGGAGCTGGGCCACCAATGGAAAACGTGGAGCGTGCTTACACGTGAAAGCACCGCCCGCAGTCCGCTCACGCAGTCGGCGGTGGACTCGCCGTTGTGCGGCTGCCAGCCGGTAAATACATTTGGATGATCCACCTCCACCAATAATTGCGAGGCGGAGTCATTGGTGTCCGTCAGCGTGCCTCCGTGAAATTCCAGTGTTATCGACACCCCGACTTGGGCCGCCTGACTGGCGATCCTCCGTAAATCCTCGATCACTTTCCAGCGTCCGTTTTCATCCACATCGGCAGATCCCTTCACTCCCGGCCAAACCCGTATGGTCGGCGCACCAAGCTCGACCGCCGAATCCAACACGGAGCGAAAAGTGAGCCCGTTGCCCTCGCTGTGACCAGCCCGGTAATAACTGCCATAGGCCGCGACGCGTAATCCCGACTCCTGGGTGAGCGCCCGCACCTCCCGTGCTCGAGAAATGTCACCGTGAGGCACATGAATGTCCCCGCCCCATTCGATACCGCGCAACTCCGCTTTGCGAACCAAGCCCACAATTTCCACGGGACTCAGTTTGCGAAAAGTGACGGAGACTAGACCTGGGTGAATCATAACGTGATAATAAATCGCTGGAAGATGCTCCCGACAAGCCCGCGACTTTACCGCCCATCATTTTTAAATTTTACGTATCGTGCTTTCTTGGCTATAACTATCCAGTTGCATTGCCGAATGCGCATTTTCTAAGAAAAAACCATATCCGTATTCCACCTATAATTGCTCCCCGCAGTAATGAGTTTGTCGCCAAGCAATCCTTGGGCCTCAAATACGTTTAAAGCTATCCCCAACCTTGAACAGGACTCTCAACTGACCTCTACAGGCACAAGCAAACCAAGGATTGATCGTTTCCACCCTGCCGGATTCGCAGCGTTTGTAATACTACCCCAAGCGCGCTGGTCGAACGCTCGTGAAGCACTCGCACTTTCGTTGTCTGAAAGTGATGCACTCCACTCCAACGACACCTCCTCAGTTGTTATACCAAAAGCGCCCCCTGCGATTACTTCACGTCCGCTGCCGGCACCCGCACCTGCCCCCGCTCCGCTTCCTGTGCCGGCCAAAGTTCCGGCCCTGCGCATCGCAAACCCGGCGGCCAGCCTGATCGTGGAAGTGCCTTCGTCACCCGTCTCTAAAATAGCCTCGGCTCAAGATGTTTCGAGCCCGGCGGCAGCAGGCAGACCGACACCCGATAACCCCACTCCCCTGGCCCCGCTTTCCACCGCTCCGTTTCCGGCCGCCCTGGCGGCAAAGTCGTCCTCGCCACCCACCGAAGCGTCGTCCGAGCAACCCGCCGCAAAAAAAGTTTCCCGCCTAAGCCCGGCAACGACCGCCCCTTTCTCAACGCAAGAAGGGACACGTCCGCCGATCAAACTACGCGTCGCCGCCCGCCCCGCCGCACCGAGCCCCAACCAAGCCCCACCGCCTTCCCCAAGCCTCGAAGCCCTCCCACCGCCAGCACCAGCAGCACTGCCACTCTTCCCGCAGGAAGAGACCCCTCTGCTTCCCATCCCGGGAATCGGAGCAGGCAAACGGCGAGCGACGCCGAGTCAGGCAGAAAGCACGCCTTCGGGTGCCCCCTTTGTCTCATCGCATACTCAACCCGCGTTCAGTGAAAACAAGAGCCCTGTTCCCGCCTATAATATCCCGCCAGATACCCAAGACCCTCCCCTGCTACCGCTCCTATCCGCCCCGAGCGGAAACGCTCATCTGACCAGACCTCCCCTCGCTAAAGTCACACCATCCGCCGCCAAAAAGAAAGCCCGTGGGGAGACTCCGAAATCAGCGCCGTTGGTGAACGCCGGAAGAATTCTTGGGTATGCCCTCATAGTGGCGATCCTTGGCGTGATCGCAAATACGCTCTATCGCTCTTACAAAAACCTGCATAATGAGACCGAAGCCGGAGCAGCCGCAGCTACTTCAACCGGCACCGTAGATTCACCTGCAACTACTGCCGCCGCCGCCAGCTCGCCTCCTTCTACGGCCAAACCAGACGATCCGAATCAATCACCCGCGCCGCCTGGTTCGCCCCCACCCCAAAACGCCAATCCCCCCCCTCCCTCATCGCCTGCACCGACCGATGAGTTTATCGCCGCAGTCAACAGCCTGAAAGTCACAGGTGTGTTAATAGGCAAACCCTTACGCGTTATAATTAACGGCCGACGGATCGAGCCCGGCGACTTGGTGAATGAAAAACTCGGTATCCGGCTGGTAGGCCATGAAATCGAAAGCCGCAGTCTTATTTTCGAAGACCGGACAAAAGCCCAGTCCAAGCTTCGCTACTAAACCTATCCACTGACAGGTTCACATGCTGCACCACGACTACTTGTGGCCGCACTCCGTCTCAAGGTGAAGAGTGATCACACTCGGATACGTATACATGCGCTTTTTAGGATGCGTAACATCGACAAGCGCGCACATATTCTTTTGCTCATTCGACGCTTCGGTTCTCATGAGCATTCCTATTATCCCCTATCACTCGTTTTCCAGCCTGGCCGGTGCTGCATTGGCAGAGGAATTGGATCAGTTGGTAACCAAGCGGAATTCCACCGAGATCGTTCTCTTTTCGGATCTGACAGGGACCAAGAATGCCTTGATGCCCATCGGCCCGGCTCATCGTCACGTTAAACTTGAAGATGTCGCCGGCAGGGAAATCGACGAACTGAGACCATTGTGCGCGATCCGCCTCTCCCCGGACGGAATCATACCCGATCCGACCCAGGAACATGAACGGATGCTCGCCCGACTCGAAGCCAAACTCAAGGAACGCGAAGCCGAACTGGAGCGTCGCGAACATACTCTGATCAACTTGGAAAAAGATTTTTTTGAACGCAACGGGCAGTCGCACGCCACCAGTTGAGAAAACATCCCCGAAGCCGCATCATGGTCTGGCCGCAGAACACTTTTGACATCGAATCCACTGGATAACCCATTCGCGCATCGCGCCCCACCCGCCCCCCACCACAACCTTTATGTCCTCCTGGTCCCGCTTCACAAACTGCACCTGCCATAATGCCTCGCTAGGCTTCTCGCTCGACTACAGCCGTATCCCATTCCCCGATACATTTATGGCCGGTATGGAGCCTGCCATGCGGAGCGCCTATGCCGCGATGAAGTCCCTCGAATCCGGTGCAATCGCCAATCCCGACGAGAACCGCATGGTCGGCCACTACTGGCTGCGCGCCCCCAAGCTCGCCCCCACCGCCGAACTCACCGGCGAGATCGAGCGTTCGCTTGTCCAGATCCGGACATTTGCCGCAGATGTCCACGGCGGGGTTGTGCGCGGATCCACCGGGAAGAAGTTCACCCGGCTCCTGGTCATTGGCATCGGCGGATCTGCGCTAGGACCACAACTCGTCAACCACGCCCTCGGCCGTCCCGAGGCGGACAAGATGAGCGTTTCTTTCTTCGACAACACCGACCCCGACGGCATGGACTACGTGCTCGGCCAGCTTTCGGGCAAACTCCCCGAGACGCTCGCCGTGGTCATCTCCAAGTCCGGCGGCACCGCCGAGACACGCAATGGCATGCTGGAAGCCGCCGCCGCCTTCACCGCCGCCGGACTATCCTACGCCAAACACTTCGTAGCCGTGACTGGCGACGGCTCCAAACTCGACCAAATCGCCATAAGCGACGCCTGGCTGGCCCGTTTCCCCATGTGGGACTGGGTGGGCGGTCGCACCTCCGAGCTCTGCACCGTCGGCCTGCTACCGGCCGCCCTGCAAGGGATCGACACCGACGCCATGCTTGCCGGCGCCGCCGCCATGGACGTCGTCACCCGCTCGGAAGTCACCAGCCAAAACCCCGCCGCCCTCCTCGCGCTCATGTGGCACTACGCCACCGACGGTCGCGGCGCGAAAGACATGGTGGTCCTCCCTTACAAGGATCGTCTCCTTCTTTTCTCCCGGTATCTTCAACAGCTCGTAATGGAATCCCTCGGCAAGGAATTCGACCTCCAGGGCAAAACCGTGAACCAAGGCATCGCGGTCTACGGCAACAAGGGCTCCACCGATCAACACGCCTATGTGCAACAACTCCGCGAAGGCGTTAACAACTTCTTCGTCACCTTTATCGAGGTCCTCAAAGACCGCTCCGGCCCCGCCCTGCAAGTCGAGCCCGGCGTGACCTCGGGCGACTACCTGCTCGGCTTCTATCTCGGCACCCGCGACGCGCTGAGCGAGAAAGACCGCCACTCCATCACCGTGACCGTGGACGAGCTCACTCCGCGCTCCCTCGGCATGATGATCGCCCTCTATGAGCGCGCAGTCGGTTTCTACGCTTCCCTGGTGGGCATCAATGCCTACCACCAGCCAGGTGTCGAAGCCGGCAAAAAGGCCGCCACAGGCGTGCTGGCGCTCCAGCAAAAACTGGTCGCCACGCTGAAGAACAACCCCGGTCGCGCCTACACGGCGGAATCCATCGCCAAGGAAATAGGCGGCAGCGCGGAGTTATCCTTCAAAATCCTGAATCATCTCGCCGCCAACGGTGCGGTTAAAAAACAAACCACCGAACCTTGGTTTAACTCCACATTTGCAATTTGAAGTAATTGCCCGCGTCCAAACACGGGCAACTTTCTCCTTTCAAAGCATTCCACGCCGCACAATCCTCCCAACCCAATCCCCGCATGAAAGCCCTCACTCTTAGTCTCGCCATTCTAGCTCTCCTTGGCTCCGCCGCCTCTGGATTTTTCTATTTCCAAATCGGCAACACCAAAACAGTGCTGCAACACGATCTCTCCAACGAGCAAATCAAATCCACCGGCCTGAAATCCAATCTGGACAAGACCAGTGCAGAACGGGACGAGCTGCAGACAAAGCTCAGCAGCACCGATGCGGAACTGGGCGACACCAAGTCGAAACTCACCGCCTCGGAAGCCCGCTCGGTCCAGCTCAACCGCGACCTCACCCAGCTTAAAGGTGTTGCCGCAAAATCAGAGGCCGAAGCGCAGAAGCTGACCTCCGAGGTCACCGAACTACGTCGCGATCTGGTCCAGGCCCGCATCGAGGCTCAAACCGGCAGCCCCGTGGAGATCGAGAAATACAAACAGACCATTGCCTCCCTTCAGTCGAAGCTTGCGGTATTCCAACCTGAGGGCGTCACCGCCAATCCTGCGGAGACAACCAGCAAGCCCGGTGAGACGGCCCACGCCGCCAGCGGCACCGCCCATGTCGCGGTTGTCGGACCCAAGAATTCCTTCGTTGTGCTCGATATTGGTTCGAGTTCGGGCATCGCTTCGGGCCAGAAGTTTCTCGTCGCCCGCGCCGGCCAGGTTCTGGCAGAGGCCATCGTGAGCGAGGTTAAAGAGACCTACTCTATCGCTCAGATCACGCCTTCTTCCATCAAGGGCGCTCTCGCCGTCGGCGATATCGCCTCTTATTAATCGCAACTTGGTTCGCCTCATCATGTCTCACCTCCCTCGCTTACTGCTCCTCGCCCTCGGCCTGTCGCTTGTCGCGCTGGCGGGCGGTTGCGCCACCAAGCAGGCGGAAGACTCCACCATTCCGTGGAGCCGCCCCGCCAGC
>JBEGTN010000024.1:0-5348 GCA_041179405.1 Verrucomicrobiota bacterium | reverse complement strand
CCGTGGTGCGCAATCGCCTGCTCCTCGACGAGCGCCTCCAATCGGCACTCGTCCCCGGTGACGAACGCGAGGGCTTCTGGTTCGATTGGATCAACGCCCGCATCCTGCTGCGCGAGGCCTGCGCGTTGATCGAACGCTGAGCGCGGCCATCTCCGGCAACGCCATCGACCTGTTCACGCAGGTGCTCCGGCTGACAAAGAGGCCGCCCAGCGCGCCGCCGGCGGACATGCAGAGATAAAACTCGGTGAGGCGGCGGGGCGCGGGCTTCAGCCGCGCCAGCTCGCCATGGCAAAGCATGCAGGCAAAAAACATCGCGCCGAAGGCCCAGCCCAGTTGCCAGAGGTAGTCGGGCGCCATGTCGATAGTGCTGAAGTCGAAATGACGACCGGTCAGTTTCTCCGCCCAGGGCTCCGCCCGCTCGTGCATGATTTTCGCAAAGGTGAGCCAGAAGCGCTGCGCTTGCAGGCGATCCACGATGCAGGTGACAAACACGGCCAGCAGCGCCGACAGCACCCACATCGCACGCGCGCGGGCATACCAGCGTTCGCGCTCGAAGCAGAGGATGAAGGTCAGCAGGTAGAGGCTCAGCGGCACCACCCACAGGAAGGGAATCACCGCCACGTTCTGGCAGACGTGGTTCGTCACGGAGAGCAGGAGGCAGCTCGCCAGCGCGGGCAGCAGCACCCACAGGACGCGGCGCAGCCAGCCGGGATGATCGGCGGCGGAGTCGATGGGATCGGCGGGTTTCGTCTCGGCGGTGTTGGCGTGGCGGCGGTCCATCCACACGCCAGCGAGCGACAAGGCGGCAAAGGCCCCAAACGCGACCGACCACAGGGTGGCCTGCTCCACGACATCCCAACGCACTTCGAAGAAGAGCGGATAACTCAACAGGGCCGCGAGCGAACCGAGGTTGGACAAGGCATAGAGCCGCCACGGTCGGCCGCCGCCTTGGCGCGTGAACCACACTTGCACGAGCGGGCTGGTGCTGGAGAGCACGAAGTAGGGCAGCCCTACGCTCGCCGCCAGCAACAGTAGGATGCGCGGCGCGGGATCTTCTGTTCCCGTGGGTTTCCAGGTCTCACCCGGCGCGATGGGGAGTAGCACGAGGGCGGCGGCGAGCAGCAGGCCGTGCAAAACACCCTGCCAGCGCCGGGGCAGCCGGGTCAGCGCATGGGCGTAGGCGTAACCGGCAAAGAGCACGATCTGGAAGAACAGCATGCACGTCGTCCACACGCCCGGACTGCCGCCGAACCAAGGCAGGATGAAGTTGCTGATGATCGGCTGAACCTGGAAGAGCAGAAACGCGCTGAGCAAACTCAGCGCGCCGAGGATCAGGCCGGGAACGAAGCGGGAGACGGCGGCGGAAGGCATCGGGCGAAATCGGCGGAGAGGCACGAGGTGTGGCGGGCACAACGGCGCTGCTTTGGGAAGAGGAGCGCAAGGGCTATCTGCGGGGTGGTCGGCAATCGGGGTGTGATTAAAAGTGTTCCAACCGAGCGAGAGACATTCGCCCCTACCTCGGAGAAACGCGGCGTTCGCAAGCGAACGCTCTTGGGAATCGCGTGTGAGCACGCTCCTCCTACCTCAGAAATTAGACAAACTTGAACGCGAAGGGGAATGCGCCGCCTATTTCTTCTCGGCGGGGTCGGAGGATTTCACGCCGCCGAAGGCGAATTTGCTGATGAGGGATTCGAGGTCCACGGAGGATTCGGTGTCGGTGATGAGCTCGCCTTCCTTGAGCAGGGCATCGCCGCCGCCGGGGGTGAGGGCGATGAACTTTTCACCGATCAAGCCGCTGCTGCGGACGGCGGCGGCGGTGTCGTCGGCGAGCTTGAGGTCGGCGCGCACGCGGAGGGTGGCGATGGCGCGGAAACGCTCGTCGAGCTCGATCTTGTCCACCCGGCCGATGACGACGCCGGAGATCATTACGCTGGCACCGGGGGCAAGGCCGCCGAGGTTGGAGAAACTGGCGCGGTAGGTGGTGCTGGCGCCGCCGACGGAGTTGCCCGCGCCGATGCGCACGGCGAGGAAGGCGAGGGCGAGCAGCCCGGCGAGGACGAAGGTGCCGACGGCGAGATCGAGGCGGGTGTATTTCGTGGGCGATGCGTTCATGGGAAGGCGGCGGAAGCCGCCAGATTAAGAAGGAAGATTAAGTTTAAGGACGGAAAGGCGGAGGGCGGAGGATTCCTTAGGCGAGGTCGGCGGGGACGGGTTCGCCGCGGCGGATGGCGGCGATCTGGGCGGCGAGGTGGTCGGCGCTGTCGCGGAAGGCGGCGACGGCAGGGGAGGCGGATGCTTGGAACTCGGCGGGCGCGCCTTCGAAACAGAGGGTGCCATCGACGAGCAGGGCGACGCGGTCGCTGGCGGCGAGGGCCTCGGGCAGGTCGTGGGTGACGACGACGGCGGTGAAGCCGAATTCGCGCTGGGAATGCGCGATCATGGTGAAGACGGCGTTGCGGCGGATGGGGTCGAGGCCGGCGGTGGGCTCGTCGAAGAGCACGATCTCGGGGCGTGTGACGAGGGCGCGGGCGAGAGCGAGGCGTTTTTGCATGCCGCCGGACATCTGAGACGGGTAGCGGGCGGCGTCGGCCTCGAGTTCGAGGCGGCGGAGGGCGTCGCGCACGCGGGCGCGGATCTCGGGCTTGGGGAGGAGGGTGGCTTGTTCGAGCGGGAGTGCGACGTTGTCCCAGGCGGAGAGGGAGTCGAGGAGGGCGTTGCCCTGGAAAAGGTAGCTGCAACGGCGGCGGAAGGCGGCGAGGCCGGGTTTGTTTTCACTGCTGAGCGGACGGCCTTCAAAGAGGACCTCGCCCTGGTCGGGCGCGAGCACGCCGGCGAGGCATTTGAGGAGGACGGATTTGCCGGTGCCGGACTTGCCCAGGATGGTGAGCAGGCGGCCGCGCGGGACGACAAGGTCTAGGTCGTGCAGGACGACGTGGTCGCCGAATTGTTTGCGCAGGCCTCGGACCTCAAGCAACGGGGCGGACGAAATAGTATCCGGTTCGCTCATACGAGGAGGGAGGTGATGAGGTAGTCGGCGGCGAGCACGCTGATGCTGGAGAAGACGACGGCGCGGGTGGTGGAGGCGCTGACGGCGCGGGCGCCGGTGGTGGTTGATCGGCGGTGGGCGGTGAAGCCGTTGTAGCAGCAGAGGGCGATGGTGAGGCCGCCGAAGACGAGGGCTTTGACGATGCATTGGCCGACGTCCTCGGGGTCGATGGCCTTGTAAACGGAGGACCAGTAAACGCTGCCGGGGAGCGGGAGGAGGACGGAGCCGGAGATCCAGCCGCCGACGAGGCCGATGAGGGCGAAGAAGGCGGTCATCATCGGGTAAACGATGAGCGCGGCGAGCAGGCGGGGTGCGACGAGGAAGCCGTGGGGGTCGATGCCCATGGTCTCGAGGGCGTCGATCTGCTCGCTGTTGCGCTGGATACCGAGCTCGGCGGTGAGGGCGGAGCCGGCCTGGCCGACGATCATCAGCGCGGCGAGCACGGGGGCGAGTTCGCGGACGAGGCTGTTGGCGACGAGCGGGCCGAGGAGGGAGGCGGAGCCGAAGCCCTTGAGGGTGTGGTAGCCCTGGAGGCCGAGCACGAGGCCGGTGAAGGTGCCGACGATGAGGATGACTGGCAGGCAGCGCACGCCCTGCTCGTAAACGGCGCGCGCGAGGCGCCGGCCGAGGCGGCGGGAGCCGATGGCGGAAGTGTAGCCTCGGGCGGTGAAGCGGGCGAAGTCGCCCAGTTCACCGACGATGCGCAAGGTGCTGCGTCCGGTGGCGGAAAGCATGAAGGGTGGGAACCAAACGCAGGCGGCGGGCGGGTGCAAGCGCGGGGGCGCGGGATATGCGGTTGCCATGGGCGAGGGGAGCTTGTGCGTTTGGCGGCATGAGAATCAGCGGAGGTGCGGCGCGCGGAGTCACGTTGAATGTCCCCAAGGGGGATGCGGTGCGGCCGGCGACGGACGGGATGCGGCAGGCGGTGTTTTCCAGCCTCGGGGCGCGGGTGAACGGAGCGCGCTTTGTGGACCTGTTCGCCGGCAGCGGAGCCTACGGGTTGGAGGCTTTCAGTCGCGGGGCGGCGGGCGGGGTCTTCGTGGAGCAAAACGCGAAGGCGGCGGGGTGCATCCGGCGCAACATCGCGGCGGTGGCGAAGAGCGCGGGGCGTCCGGAGGCGGAGCTGAGATTGTTGTCGGGAGACGCGCTGGCGTGGCGGCCGGGGGCGGGCGAGGCGCGGCCGGATCTGGTGTTTATCGATCCGCCGTATCCGATCATCGAGGAGATCGCACCGCGACTATTTGCGGGTTTGGCGGAGGCGCTGGCGGGCGTGGCCGATCCGTTAGTGGTTTTTGAGCTGCCGGGCGAGATCGAGCTGGCACCGGCGGGTTGGGTGTGCCGCAAGCGGCTCGGCAAGGGCGTGCGGCAGCCGACGGTGGCGTTTTTCATGCGAGCCTGAGGCGAGGCGGAAAGACGCAGTTTGCGTATGTGTCGATTGCCTGTGCCTGGGGTTTGGTGATCGGTTACTGTCTGGCCAGCGCGGTCGTCGGCAAGCGACGCCCCTACAGTCGGAATTTACGGACAGTGTGCGAGGGGGAATCAGGCTCGGGCGTGATGCACGAGGGCGAGGGCGGCGATGACGGCGGTTTCGAGGCGGAGCACGCGGTCGCCGAGGGAGCAGAGAGTGAAGCCGGCGGCGCGAAGTTGATCGCGGTCGGCGGGGCCCCAGCCGCGTTCGGGGCCGAGGGCGAGGAGGACTCCGCAGCCGTTTAGGATTTGAGATTTGGGATTTAGAATTTCCGCGCCCAGCGGTGTCGTTGCCTCGTAGTTATCGAGGGCGAGGCGGGCTTGCTGCGTCGAGGCTTCGCAGGCCAAGGCGGAGGCGAGGGTATGGGTCCAGGTGACGGCGGGCAGGCGGGTGTCGAAGGCCTGGGCGGCGCCGGCGAGCAGGTGGCGGCGCCATTCGCCGGAGGTCCAGAGCGAACTGGACGCGTAGTTGGGATCGGCGCGCTCGGTCGTTACAAAGTGGATACAGGCGACGCCGAGGGTGGCGGTGTCGCGGAGCAGATCGCGGGCGGTTTGCGGGCGGGGCAGGCCGACGAGCAGGGTGACGGGCGGGAGCGGCGGCGGTTCGCGGACAGGGACGAAGACGAGGTGGAGGGCGGAATCGTCGGCTCGCAGCAGGGTGGCTTTGCCGAGGGGGCCGTCGATCAGGCCGGCGTCGAAGGTGTCGCCGGGGGAGCGGCGCAGCACTTTGAGGATGTGTTGCGCGCGCGGGTCGGCGAGGGGGAGCGGCGCGGCGGGCTCGTCGGGGGCGAAGAGGACGAGATTCATGCGCGCGCCGCCGAGGCGGGGATCAGCT
>JBEGTN010000023.1:0-4032 GCA_041179405.1 Verrucomicrobiota bacterium | reverse complement strand
GGCCGAACTTCCGTTCTCCGCTGGAGTGGGACGTGTTCGCCGTCTCGACCTACGGAACGGTCTCCGTGCTGTTCTGGTATATCGGTTTGATCCCCGATTTGGCCGTGTTGCGCGACCGTTTTTACAAGGGTGGCAACAAGGTTAAATCCGCCCTCTACGGCTTCTTCGCTATGGGTTGGCGCGGAAGCAACCGCCACTGGAGCAACTACGAGATGGCCTACCTCATTCTGGCCGGTATCTCGACGCCCTTGGTGTTGTCGGTGCATACCATCGTTTCGTTCGACTTCGCGGTTTCCTTGATCCCCGGCTGGCACACCACGATCTTCCCTCCCTACTTCGTGGCGGGCGCTATTTTCTCCGGCTTCGGCATGGTGATCACCCTGATGATGCCCCTGCGCGCCATCTTCCGTTTGGAGGATTTGATCACGCAGTATCACATCGACTGCATGTGTAAGATCATCTTGGCCACCGGCACGATCGTCGGCTACGCCTACGGCATCGAGTTCTTCATCGCGTGGTATGGTTCGAATCCCTACGAGGGCTTTGCCTTTATCAATCGCGCCTTTGGTCACTACGCCTGGGCCTACTGGATCATGATCACGTGTAACGTTATCACGCCCCAGTTCTTCTGGTTCAAGAAGGTGCGCAATAACATCGTCCTTGTCTGGATCCTTTCGATCTTCGTCAACGTTGGCATGTGGTTCGAGCGCTTCGTGATCATCGTCACCTCGCTGGCCCGCGATTACCTGCCCAGCTCGTGGGGTTACTACAGCCCATCGGCGGTCGAAATCTTCACGTTCTTCGGCACCTTCGGTGTCTTCGGCGTGCTCTTCCTCCTCTTCATCCGCTTCCTCCCCATCATGCCGATGGCCGAGATCAAGGCTGTCATGCCCGAGGCCGATCCTCATGCCGGCCACGGCGACTCCAAGCACTAAGCCACCCTTTAAACGACCACACCCATGGCTGACTCCATTTACGGCTTGATGGCCCGCTTCGACTCGGCGTCGGAAATTTTCCACGCCGCCGAGCAAGTGCGCAACGCCGGCTACAAACACTGGGACTGCATCACGCCGTTCCCGATCCACGGTCTTGACGGCGCGATGGGCGTTCGTCGCTCGCATGTGCCCAAGTTCTCCCTCATCGGCGGCCTGACCGGCTTTACCACCGGCATGTCCATGATCTGGTTCACCGGTGCCTTCGACTACCCGCTCGTGGTCGGCGGCAAGCCCTACTTCAGCCCGCTTTTCGCGTTCCCGATTTCCTACGAATTGACCATTCTCTTCACCGCTTTCGCGACCATCGGCGGCATGTTTTTGCTCAACTGGTTGCCCCAGCATTATCATCCGGTCCTGAAATCAAAGGACATCACGCGCGGCCTGGACGACACCTTCTACGTCGTCATCGAGGCACGCGATCCAAAGTTCGATCTTACCCGCGCCAAGGCCCTCCTCACTCAGGCCGGCGCCAAGGAAATCTCCGAGTTGGAGGCCTAAGACCATGCGCTACGCCTACCTCGTTCTCTTCTTTGTCGTTGTCACCGCCGTCTCGGTGCTGGGCTTCCGTGGTTCCTCGACCACCCGCCCCCCGCTCGAGATTTTCCCGGACATGGATCATCAGGCCAAATACAAGCCGCAGGCCGAGTCCGCCTTCTTCGCCGACAAGCGCACCGACCGCCCCGCGCCGGTCGGCTCCGTTCCCTTCGGCCGCACCGCGTTGAACGCCGAGGAGAAATTCCTCGGTGCCGACGACCACCTCTACCGTGGCGCCAACGCCGACGGCACCTTCGCCCGTGGTTTCCCGTCCTCGATCACGGTGGACGGCAAGCTGCTCGAGCGCGGTCAGCTCAAATACACCATCTATTGCGCACCCTGTCACGGCGCGCTCGGCGACGGTAACGGCATCACCAAGCAGTATGGCATGGGCGCCACGCCCTCCTACCACGACGACCGCCTCCGCAACATGCCCGAGGGCGAGATTTTCCACACGATCACCGCCGGCAAAAACAACATGTTGTCCTACGCCGACAAACTCGAGCCCGCCGACCGCTGGGCCGTCATCGCCTATGTGCGCGCCCTCCAGCGCGCCCAGTCCGGCACCGCGCTTGACGTTCCCTCCGCCCACAAATCCGAGCTTGGTCTGAAATGAGCACCCACGCCGCCACTATTCCCCCCACCGTCGCCAGCGCCTCCGCGCCCGCCTCTTCATCGAGCGGCCCCGCCGCCACCAAGGCCCTGACGCTCGGTATCATCGGCCTCGTCGCCACTGCCGCCGGCCTCGCCATCCCTGGCGGAGGCAAGGCCCTCGCCTTCTCGTATCTCACTGGCATCGTCTTTTGGACCGGTATCGCCCTTGGCGCGCTGTTCCTCGTGATGATCCACCACGTCTTTGACGCCGGTTGGTCCACCGTGTTGCGTCGTCAATTCGAGAACTGGCTCTCCTGCTTCCCTTGGCTGGCCTTGCTCTTTGTTCCTTTGATCGCCTCGGCCTTTTTCGCGCCTGGCATGATCTGGAAATGGACCGATCCTTCCTACGATCTCGCCCAAGTCGGTGGTCACGGCACCGTCGCCCAAGACGTGCTCTGGGTGAAGAAATCCGGCCTGCTCAGCACGACCTCGCTGGTCATCGCCAGCATCGTCGGCTTCGCGGGTTGGAGCCTCCTCGCGAATCGCTTCCGCACCCACTCCTTTACCCAGGATACCGACGGCGACATCGCCCATACCCACGCCAACCGGTTCTGGACCGCCGTGGGTCTGCCTTTCACCGCCCTTTCGATGACCTTGTGCGTGATCCTCTGGGTTAAGGCGCTCGATTACCACTGGTATTCCACCATGTATGGCGTGTGGTTCTTCGCCGGCTGCGTGCGCGGCGCGCTCTCCGTGGGCATGATCATCACGGTCTGGCTCTGGAATCGTGGCGACTACAAAGGCATCCTGAACAACAACCACATGCACTCGCACGGCATGCTGATGTTCGCCTTCACCGTCTTCTGGGCCTACATCACCTTCTCCCAGTATTTCCTGATCTACATGGCCAACATCCCCGAAGAAACCTTCTGGTATAGCCTTCGTGAGATCAACACCGACGGTCATTTCAACACCTGGGGTTACGTCGGCTTCTTCCTCCTTTTCGGCCACTTCGTCGCTCCCTTCCTGACCCTCATCCATTATCCGGTGAAGCTCTCGAAGATCTGGATGCCCCGCATCGCCGCCTTCATCGCCTTCGTCTTCCTTGTGGACGTCACCTACAACGTGATGCCCTCGCTCAAGAAGATCACCGGCGACGCCTATCCCTTCACCAGCCTCAACCTCCTCTGGATCGCCACCTCCGTGGTGGGCGTCGGCGGCGTTTGTGTGTGGGCTTACTTGAACAGCTTCTCCAAGACCAAACTTATCCCGATTCGCGATCCGCGCATCGGTGAATCCCTCACCCACCATGAGTGACGCCCATCCTCCCTCCTCCGGACCGTTCTGCTTCACGTCCACTTTGCTCGCCGTGGTCGGCGGCTTTGCGATCTTTTTGCTGATCCTGACCGTAGCCTACCTGCCCCAGAAGCCCGCGCCTCTGGCCGAGGGCGCGCGCACGCCGGAGCAGCGCAAAGTCGCGCTCGCCGAAATGCGCGCCAAGGAACACAACGCCGCCACCACCTACGGGTGGGTCGATCAAGCCAAAGGCCAGGTTCGCCTGCCCATCGCCGACGCCGTCGAGCTCACCATCAAGGAGCTCAACGGTGCCCCCAAGCCCTGATAGGTGACGGATGCCCGACTGGTTTTTCTATCTCGTAGCTTTCCCCATCGCCGCGCTTTTTGTCGCCAGCGCGGTTTACGCTTTGCAATGGGCTTCTAAGTCGGGGCAGCTGCGTGATCTCGAGGATGGTGCAAAAGTCATTTTCGATGATGAAGAGCCCATGGGGCAACCGACTGATCAAACGCTTCGCCAGACCAAACCCGTCGGATCGTCCACCAGCCTATAATCGGTCCGTCTCCCGCCGCCGCCACTCCCACCACTCTCATGGCTTCCGCTTCCCAACTAGCC
>JBEGTN010000022.1:0-2797 GCA_041179405.1 Verrucomicrobiota bacterium | reverse complement strand
GGGGGGCACCTAAGCACAAGGGACAAGCTAACCCTGGGCGCAAGCGAGTCGTTCGTTTCCCCTCTGTTATGCCCCGGGTATCGTCGGCCATATCCGCTCTTTCCGCGACTGGCATCAATGTCTGGTCAACGATGTCGCCCAACATTCGCGTCGAGATCGGGCTTCTTTCCCTTCGTGAATGAATCGCAACAAAACGGATGGGCACTTTCACCGCCCCCTCCGCCTTCGCGCGCCCGTTTCCATCAAATCCCCCGGTCCAATGCGCCCCCCAAAAAATCGCCCAGTGAAGACGAAGTGAGCCGCGCGGCATCGGTGCGGGTGTCGCCGCCATTTCCCCCTAGCCATTTCGCCGCCCCGCGAAAGAGCGGCCTCGGGTGCCATTTGTTGATCGCCCGCAAGACGTGGCGATGCCGGCCACAAAAATTGTATTCATTATTAAAATACATAAGCGAATCGAGTGCATCGCCACCAAGGCTTCTACCATAGGAGAAAACGAAGCGAGGCGGGGCGCCTCTTTACAATTTTTTTAAACCTCAGGTCAACAATGCACACTCGCCGCCGCTTGCGCATTTACGCCTAGGTAATTCAACTGGCACTACAACGCCGCGCTCCCCTCGCGGTGACCCTGCGCTTCATCGCGCATCCTTTGCACGCTTCCCCCGTGTGCGCAGGCCAGCCGCCTTACCGGCGTCCGGCTATGCCGTGCACAACCCACCTCTTCAGACGGCATTCCGCCGTCCGAAACCCCAAAAAAAACCATGCATCAGACACTGAAAACACTCGGCTTGCTCGCCTCCGTCGCGCTCGCCGCCCTCGCCATCACCCCCCGTGCCCTCGCCTGGGGCAACGGCTATAGCGGCACCATCACCGGCGGCGACGCCGGCGCCACCGTTACGGTGGCCACCGCCACCGACCTTATCAACTACGCCAAGTCGGCCACGACCTACACCATCGTCGTCTCCGGCACGATCGATCTCGGCTCCAGCGGCAGAATGAACGTCGCATCCAACAAAACCATCAGGGGCGCGAGCACCTCTTCCACCATCAAGGGCACGGTGGTCCTCTCCGGCGTCACCAACGTCGTTATTACCAAGCTGAACATCTCCGCCAACACCGGCGCCGCGGCGTCGAACGACGGCATCACCATCGACAACTCGACTCACGTTTACGTCACCAAGTGCACCATCTACGACTGCACCGACGGCAACCTCGACATCGCCAAGGGCTCCGACTTCGTGACCATCTCGTGGTGCAAATTCTACTACACGCGCGACAACGGCCATAACTTTTCGAACCTTGTCGGCTCCTCCGACACCGACACCGGCGGCTACCACATCACCTACCACCACAACTGGTGGAGCACCGGCTGCCAGCAGCGCATGCCCGCCGACCGCTTCGGTCCCTGCCACTTATATAACAATTACTGGGATTGCGCCGGGAACTACTACTGCACCACGGCGCGCAACGTCACCCAGATGCTGAGCCAGAATAACTATTACGACGCCCCTGGCCAAGGTCGATAGCGGCAAGCTCAATACCTCCGGCAATATTTTTAACAACTGCACCGGCACCCAGACCACCAGCAGCGACACCGTATTCACTCCTCCTTACGGCTACACGCTCGACGCCACCGCCAACGTCCCTGCCCTCGTGAAGGCCGGTGCCGGCAACCGCTGAGTCCGTCGCGCCACGTCGCGCTCGTTTACCCGCGTGTTTCCATAAACGCGCCTTCTCCCCGGGGCCGCAGGGTGCTCCCTGCCCTGCGGCCCTCTTTTTCTTCTCAGGCTCCCGCTCTCTTTCTCCTTCCCCGCAAAACATCGCGTCCGTCCCATGAAACTCCCTCTTTCCCTCTCCCTCCTTGTCCTTGGTCTGCTCGCCGCTCCGTGCGCCCGCGCCGTGACCAATCTCTACGTCAACCCCACCGGCGCCAGCGGCGCCTACACCACCGTTCAGGCCGCCGTCAACGCCGCGCCCGCCGGCACCTCCAGCAACCGCACCATCATCTATATCGCCCCCGGCACCTATAAGGAGAAGATCACCGTTCCTTCCTCCAAGACCTACCTCTGTTTCATCGGCCAGACCACCGATGCCACCAAGGTTATCCTGACCTATAACCTCAACGCCACTTCCTCCAACGGCTCCGGCGGCACGGTGGGCACGAACGGCAGCGCCAGCACGCTGATCAGTTCCGCGGACTTCGTCGCCAAGAACGTCACCTTCCAAAACTCCTCCCACGACGGCATCGCCCAGGCCGTCGCGCTGCTTACCTATGCCGACCGCATGGCTTTCTCGAACTGCCGCTTCTTCGGGTTCCAGGACACCCTATGGGTTCACAACGGCCGCCAATACTTCACCGGCTGCTACATCACCGGCGACACCGACTTCATCTTCGGCAACGCCACCGCCCTCTTCAACTCCTGCTACATCAACGAAAGCAGCACTTGGGGCTATCTCACCGCCCCCAACACCGAGCCCACCACCGCCGTCGGCCTCGTCTTCAAATACTGCGCTCTCACCAAGGGCCCTGTCACCGCCACCGATCCTGATACCGGCACCAAATATTCCTCCATCACCTCGGTCTCCGACAATCTGACCTACCTCAGCCGGCCTTGGCAGTATTCCACCAAGAAACCGTCCTGCACTTACATCTCGTGTAGGATGGACACCCACATCATCGCCGCCGGCTGGAGCCCCTGGGATTCCGGCAACACCAGCCCCGGCTCCACCACCCGCGACAACGAATACGACAGCAAAAACATCTCCGGCGCCACCGCACTCGATACCTCCGGCCGCGTGA
>JBEGTN010000021.1:0-7402 GCA_041179405.1 Verrucomicrobiota bacterium | reverse complement strand
CGTCGCTATCCCCGCCTTCGTGTTTTACTACCTCCTGCGCAACCGCGTCTCGCATCAGATCCACGAGCTCTCCCTCGCGGTCAACGACCTCTTCCGCTGCTACCCCTACGAGCACATGAAGGACGTCGCCTTCGAGGGCGGGGAACACGTCGCCGCCACGCCCAACTGGATCACCGGCGTCGCCCCCGTGAACGCGCCCGCCGCCCGGGGCTGAGCGCTTTTTCCCTTCATCTTAAACTTCAACCTTAACTCCTTACCAACATGGCTGGCGGTGGTGGCGGTGGCGACGGCGAGCCCGAATTCCAAATCGCGCCGATGATCGATGTGCTTCTCGTGCTGCTCATTTTCTTCATGAGTATCGCGACTTCGTCGGTGGCCCGTTACGACCCTGGCATCAAGGTGCCCGTCGCGCCCGCCGCCAACAAGAAGGAGGACGCCGAGGGTGAGCTCGTCTTCAACATCGCCTGGAAGGCCGCCGACCACGCCGCCGTCACCACCTACGAGGAGCGTGTCGTGCAGCCGAACGATGTCATCCCTGTCCTCGCCGCCCGTAAAAAGGCCGACGCCAAGGTCCGTGTCCTTGTCCGCGCCGACGCCGAGACTCCCGTCCGCTACATCAACGCCGTCGTCAACGCCGCCGCCCAAGCCGGCATCATCGACGTCACCTTCGCCACCGTCGCACGTTGACGGCGCGCTCCGCGCGCCAAGATGAAGATTCAAGATTAAGTATAAGCCTCGATCCTCAATCCGCCGCTTCCTCCTTCAACTTCAACTTTTCCCTTAATCTTAATTTCAGTATGAAATTACCCGTCCAAGCCTCCAACCCCGACGTCGGTTTCCAGATCGCGCCCATGATCGACGTGGTGTTCGTGATCCTCGTGTTTTTCATGGCTCTGGCGGCGCAGATCCGCATCGAGCAAATCCTTCAGACCAAGCTACCCGGCCTCGCCGTCGCGAGCACGTCCACCGAGTTCGTCGATGAGCAAATCCTCCAGATCGACGAGGCCGGCGAGGTCACGCTCAACGACGAGGCCTTCGACTCCGCCGCCAGTCACGATCTGCCCCAGCTCACCAGCACCCTCGGCCAGTTGCAGGCCTCCAGCGCCGCCGCCAAATCGAAGCTAGTCGTCACCCTCATCAGCCACCCCGACTCGCCCTACTACCGCACCATCGACGTGCTCAACTCCCTCGCGGTCGCCGGCGTCACCAACGTGACCTTCACCGCCGACGAAGCGACGGAGTAACCCGTCCCCGCGCCATGTCCGATCTACCAGACCACTCCCCGCCCGCCGCCGAGACCCCGGCCGAGCACATCGCCGCCGTTCAGAAAAAGAAAAACCTCTACCAGCGCGTCACCTCGAGCATGCCCCTGCTCATCACGGTGATTCTGCACGTCGTGCTTGGCCTGGTCGCCGCCGCCGTCGTCGTGCAGCAAAACGTCGGCGGCAAAAAGAAAACTTTTGAGGCCGCCGCGCAGAACGACGGCGCGGTCAAGCAGGTCGAGCACCGCCTCCAGGTCGCCCGGCGCGCCAGCGCGAGCGGCGCCGCCCAGAGCCCTGTCTCCGCCAACCGCATTTTCTCCACCGCCGAGAACGCGCTCCAGATGCCCGCCATGCCCGATTTGCCCTCGATGGGCACGGGCGGCTTCGGCGGTTTCGGTGGCATGGGCACGGGCGTCGGCATGGGGGCCGGTTCCGGTATGGCCACCTCGATGGGCGGCGGCACCGGCCTCGGCGGCCGGGGCTTCATGTCGCTCAGCTTCCTCGGTTCCACCACCCAGAACGCGTCGAAGATTGTCTTCGTTCTCGACGTCGAGCCCGGCCTGATGGACGTGCGCAAGGGCGGCTACTCCGCCTTCAAAATCATTCGCGAGCAGATCATGCAGCTCGTCGGAAACCTGCCTCCTTCGGCCGAGTTTAACGTCGTCGTTTACGAATACGAGGGCTCCCGCGTTAATGTGGGGCTCTTCGCTCCCGCGCTCCTGCCCGCGCTCTCCCAGAACAAAAAGCGCGTCAACGAATGGCTCTCCGCCGTCAACGGCTCCCCCTCCGGTCCCTACGGCATCCGCACTGCCTCCAACATCACCCCGCCCAATTTTTCCGTCCCGGATTCCGTGAAACTTGATCCCGACTACAACCCCGCCTATTGGCTCAAGGGCTTGCACGCCGCTCTCGCGCAGAAGCCTGACTGCATCTATCTGGTCACGGGCTCCTCCGACCTCGGTCGCGTGGATCGCAAGGAGGAGGGGCTCTACGCGCGCAAACGGAAGCAGTTCGAGGACGCCGTCGCGAAGCAGCGCGCGGATATCATCAAGATGGGCCTCGACCCCGACGTCGTCGCGGCCGCCCGCCGTGCCGCCTACGACAAGGTCCACCGCGAGTTCGACGCCCTGAATCAACGCCTCATCGCCGAGAAAAAGGACCCCTTCGTGGTGAAGGACATTAACCGCATCTTCGAGCCCGACTTCCAGGCCAGCATGCGCAAGCGCGGTCTGTCCCCGCTCAAGCTCGATCTCACCGGCTGGACCGATAAAAAAGGCGACAGCATCCCCGAGATTGTCTGGCGCGGTGCCGGGGGCTGGAGCCGCGCCGCGCCCACGGATGCCACCGCCTTCATCTCCCGCCTGCAAAGCGCCTACCTCACCACCTCGGCCACGATCAACCTGTTCCTGTTCGCCGGCCCGCAGGACGACCCCGCGCCGCCCACCGAGGTCCTCTCCCCTATCGCCCGCCGTAACCGCGGCAGCTTCCAGGTAATCACTGCCAAGCGCCTAGAGGAGATCAAGGCGAGGGAAGCCGCCGCCAAGTAGGGTCAAACTTCTGCTCCCCGTGGGCAAAAGAAAGAGGGCGAGGAACTGCGATTAGCCGGGCTCTCGGTGGCTTGGGGGAGGGTAGCGGGAGCATCCTGCTCCCGTGATTTCGGAGGGGAGCTGGAAGCTCCCGCTACTCTGTCGGCATATGCCGGCTCATTCTGATTCCTCGGAGTCAAGAGGTCTGATGGTAGGTGCCCCCCCTGCGGCGCGGTTGCGCGTGGGCTGGTCTGAGGTAGGGCGGTCCCGCCCTACCTTGATCGCCATCACTGCTTGAGGGGCCTACATGCGGGCCTGCTGCGGGAAAATCCACCGTCGGGGGGGGGCGGCAACCTTGCGGGGGACTCAGCGGGCGAGGTCGTAGAGGGCGTAGCCGGCGAGGAGATTGGGCAGGAAACCGCACGGGGTATGCCAGTCGCCGCGCAGCACCGCCCGGCGGGCGATGCGGTAGCCGCGTGCGGCGCAGAACTCTTCGAAGTCGGCGAGGGTGGCGGGGTTCGCCGGGCGGCTCTCGTGCCAGGGCTGCGGATAGACGGGGTTGCGCGGCTTGCGGCCGTGCAGAAGCGTGTCGTATCGGTTTTTCCAATACCCGTGGTTCACAAAGCCGACGGTGACGGCCCGGCCGACGCGCAGGGCCTCGGCGATGACCGCCGACGGATTCGGCACCTCTTCGAGCGTGCGCGAACAGATCACCCGGTCGAAATGGGCGTCGGGGAAAGTGGCCATGTAGGAGAGCATGTCGCCTTGATAGGCGGTGAGGCCCCGGCGCACGCAGGACGTGATCTTGTCGAACTCAAGGTCCACCCCGACGGCGAAGATCTGCTTGGTCTGGACGAGCGACTCAAGCAGCACGCCGCGTCCGCAGCCGAGGTCGAGCACGCGGGAGCGGGGCTCGACCCAGTCGGCGATGATCTGCATATCGACGGTGCGTTTGATGGCGTGCGATGGCATCAGGTGTGGAGGGCAATCACGGCGAAGCTGGAACGAATGGCAAGGATGCGAGGGACGGCGGGGATCGTCCGGAGTTCCTCGGCTTAGCCGCGACGGATTTCGGATCCCTGGAAGCGGATCTGGATGCGGAAGACCTTCTTGATGCGGCAGGCGATCTTGCCGGTGGCGGCGTCGAAGGTGTCGGGCACCTCGATGCGGTGCAGGTCCACCGTGGCGTGGAAGCCGCGCTCGCTGAAAACGTCGATCAGGATGGCGAGCGCGACGGGGTCGTCCAGCAGGGTGTCCTCGGTGTTGACCAGTGCGACGCCGGAGATGGCGTGGCGCAGGATGATGGGCATGACCTTGCGCTCGATGAACACCACGACCTGGGCGAGCAGCTCGGCGTGCTCGTATTCGTAGCCATCGAGGCGCTTCACCAGTTCCTGGCGGGCGTGGACGATGATATCGTTGGCGACGGGGATGGCGCGCAGGCGGTCGTGGGTGCGCGGATCGAGTTCGAGGGAGCTTTGGTATTGCAGCTCGCGGAGGATGTTTTGCTCGACCTCGTGGAGCGAGCCCTGGGCGTTGACGAGGTGGTAGTGGTAGATCTCGCGGAGAGACTGGAGGGCGTCCCAAGTCTGCTCCTTGAAGACGCGGTAACGGCGCTTGGCGAGTTCGAGGTCGTAGTCGGTGGCGCGCTCCTCGAGGAGTTCGCCGAGGCCGGTGCGGCGGACTTCCTCGTTGTGCTGGCGGATTTCGAGGCCGCGTTTGAGCTGGCGCTCGACGGAGGTTTTTTCGTCCACGAACAGCGCCATGATATGCACGGTGGGCTGGCGAAAGTGGGCGCGGAGGGGAGTCGGATAAAACTCACGACGCAGGGAGTGCATGCGATCGACGAGGAGTTTCAAGCACTCGACCTGCACCTGGGTGCGGGGGAAGCCGTCGAGGATGACGCCGTCGCGGTATTCGGGGCGGATGAGGCGGGCGAAGAGGATGCCGATGACCTGGCGGTCGCCGACCATGTGGCCGGCGTCCTTGAGGCGGCGGGCCTCGGGGGAGTCGAGCAGGGAGCTCACCACGATGGGTTCGCAGGTGAGACCGCGGGCCTTGAGGATGAAGGAGGTGTTGGTGCCCTTGCCGGAGCCGGGCGCGCCGCCCAGTAGGATGATCTCCTTAGGAAAACGCAGTTGGTCGCGGCCGAACTGGGCTTCGATGTCGCGCCAGACCGCGCCAAAAATGACGTGCGCGTCTTTGATCTCAAGATCCTGGTGGCGCGGTGCGGCTGTCGGCGTCGGCGGAGGCAGGATGGGAGCGGGGAAAGGCATGGCGGTGGCGTCGGAACTGGGAATGAAGTCAGACATACGAAAGTGGCTTATTCGCACAGAGAGGGAAAAGGGGCCGGGTTTCGATAGCGAATTCCGGGGGCGTGACGCACCACAGGGCAAAAGAAGGAGAAAAAAAACATGAAACGCTTGGAACCTTTGCCCGCCGCCAGCGTCTGAATGCACATACCCCTTGGGTAGGTAGGCAAAGGCAGGCATTCAGGTGCCAGTCGGCGAATACCGCCCGAGGCGAAAATTTTGTTCTTTCGCGTTCACCCTGTGGACGCAGCCATTTCCTGAAGCCGCGAACTTCAGGAGTGTTAGTTGAAGCTGGACCTGACGGGGTCGTCCTTACGGGCGGCCCCGTCTTGTTTTTGCGGTTTTGGTGTTGTCGGGCGTTGCAGTGGGGCGGCGCTTGGGTTGCAAAATGACACGATGCAAAATTTTGCTGCGGGTAAAAACGAACGAAGCGGGTGCGGCTGGCGTATATGTTCTCCAATCCCGATCATGGCGGTGATCTTCAGCCTGATGCTGGCGGCGACCGGCCTGCGCGCGGAGGAGCTGGCGGCGGAGCGTGCCGTGGTGCAGATTCTTACCTCCAGCCAGGTTCCGGTGTATGACGCGCCCTGGCGCTTCCGGCCCGTCCAGCAGAGCAGCGGCACGGGCTTCGTGATCGAAGGCGGACGGATTTTGACCAATGCCCATGTCATCGCCTGGGCGAAGCAGATTTTGGTGCGCCGTTATCAAGACCCGCGCCTGCTGCCGGCGAGGGTGGTTTTCGCGGCCCACGATTGCGATCTGGCGCTACTCGAATTGCTCGATCCGAAAGAACTCTCGGATGTGAAGCCGCTGGAGTTTGGCGAGCTGCCCGAGGTGCGCTCCACGGTGGTGACGGCGGGCTATCCCGCCGGTGGCGACCAGATGTCTTTCACTCGCGGCGTGGTCTCGCGCATCGAGGTGCAGCCCTACGTCCATCCGGGCAACCGTTCGCTGCTGGCCGTGCAGACGGATGCGGCGATCAATCCCGGCAACAGCGGCGGTCCGGTCCTCCAGGGCGAGAAGGTCGTGGGCGTGGCATTCCAGGGCATGCCCGGTTTGCAAAACGCGGGTTTTTTCATTCCGACGGAGGTGGTGCGGCACTTTCTCGATGACATCCGCGACGGTCGCTACGACGGGTTTCCGATGGCCGGGGTGAGCTTTCAAGATCTGCAAAACCCCGCCTACCGCCGCTACCTGGGATTGACCGACGACGGTCGCGGTGCGCGTGTGGACTCTCTTCGCGCGGGCGGCACGGCGGAGAAGGTTTTGAAACCGGACGACGTGTTGCTCGAGGCCAACGGCTATGCGGTCGGCAGCGACAGCCTGGTGCTCTACAAGGGCAACCGCGTGGCCGCCACCGTAGTATTCCAGCAACTCCAGGCCGGCGGCGCGCTCCACCTCAAAATCTGGCGCGACCATGCTCTGCTGGCGGTTGATCTGCCGCTCGAGGCCTATACGGGCGACCGGCTGGCCGGTCGCCAATACGACGAGCCGCCGCGTTACTACATCTACGGCGGCCTGGTTTTTACCTCTCTCAGTGCCAACTATCTCGATACGCTCGGCGATTCGCTGAGCGGTGAAAGCGCCCAGCTCGGTTACGAGCTTTACCACCTGCAAGCCGAGTCTCCGACCTCGGCGCGCTCTGAAGCGGTGGTGCTTTCGGGAGTGTTGCCCAATGCGGTGAACGCTGATTTCGGCGTGCGCGGCCGGGCGCTGGTCAATCGCATCAACGGCGTGCGCATCGATCGCCTCGAAGACGTGAAACGTGCCCTTCAACAGAACAAGGGTGAGCGGCACCTAATCGAGTTTTGGGGACCTAAAAATGGTCCGATGGAAGCACTCGACCGGGCGGCGGCCGAGTCGGCCAACGCAGAAATCCTTCGCACCTACGGTATCGTCTCCGCCGAACGCCTATGAAAACCTTCACCCAAATCCTGGGAAACTGGAGCCGGTCGTGGACCCTGCTGGTGTTCACTGCCGTTCTTTTGCCCTTGCCGGCACAGGCCGCGCAGCCGGGGGAAAGCGACTGGACCCGCTCCCTGGTCAACGTCGAGATCACCTTCAAGGCGCATGACGCTTTTCAGCCCTGGAACAACCCCACTCTTTCCGTGCGTAAACACGGCCTCGTGGTGGCGGAGGGCGAAGTGCTCACGACGGCCCAATACTTGCCCACGCATACCCTCGTGCGTCTGCAAAAAGGCGGTCGCGGCCGCTGGTATGACGGCCGCGTGAAGTGGTGGGACGCCCAGGCCAACCTTGCCTTGATCACGACGGAGGCGCCCGCGTTCTGGACCGGGCTTCA
>JBEGTN010000020.1:0-3198 GCA_041179405.1 Verrucomicrobiota bacterium | reverse complement strand
GTAAGGAGGCTATTCAAAAATAACTGAACAAAGACGCGAAGGAATTGAAGCGCCAGCCAAGGCGCCGACAAAGGATCTTACCAGAGGTAAATGACTGAAGTCGGCAACGCCGGATCGCGCTTCTAGTGGCCAGTTTGTTTTGAATGGCCTCCTCAGGCGCGGGCTCCCGCCACGGGCCTTAATGTTGAGCGTTGAGTCCCCTTTATCCTCGTTTCTTTCCGTTCCGCTCGTAGGTCTAACCGGCCTCACTCTGCATGTCTTCAGCCTCCGAAGCCCTCACGCCCGACACCCTCCTTGCCCGCATCCGGCAGGATGGCGTGCGCCGCACCGCCCAGGCCCTCCGCAAACCGCCGCTACCGTCCTCCCTCCTTCAAGCCCTCGCCGACCTCCCGTCCGTCTCCGCGCCTGAGGCCCGCGCCTTTGTCGCCGCGTATCCGCTCTCCCCCAGCCACTTGCTCGAAAGCCTCGCCGCCCAGGACCCTTCGCCGGCCGTCCTCGCCTACCTCGCCACCAATCCGCGCACCCCTCCGCACCTGCTCATCGAGTTCGCCACCCACGCCGACGCCTCCGTCCGCGCCCAGGCTGCCCTCCACCCGCAACTGCCCGCCCGCGAACTCCTCGCCCTCGCCGACGACCCCGACGCCTCCGTCCGCCGCGCCCTCGCCTCCAACTCCAGCCTGCGTCTTCCCCAGCAGGCCATTCTTTCCGGCGACACCTCGCCTTCCGTGCGTCTTGCCCTCGCCGGCCATTCCGGCCTCGCCGCGCCCGCCGCCCTTGTCCTTGCCATCGACGACAGCGCCGTCGTCCGCCTGCACACCGTCGCCGCCTCCCCTGCCGACAACGACACCGTGAACGGCTGGGCCGCCACCGACGAGGAGGACGTGCAACTCGCTCTCCTGCGCCGCCGCTCCCTTCCTGAAGCCGCCGAACGTCTGCTGCTCCACTCGCCCCACGTCACCGTGCGCCAGACCGTGCGCGACCGGGTCGAGCCCGACGAGGCCGATCTGCTCAACCTCGCCACCACCGGCGAGCCCGAGGAGCGCCGCTGGGTGGCTGCCCGCAACAACCTGCCACGCCCCCTCCAACGCCTGCTCGCCCAGGATACCGATGCCACCGTGCGCGCCGCCCTCGCCGCCAACCCCCGCCTCGACCCGGCCATCGCTTCCTACTTCGTGGACCTCGCCGACGAGCCCGCCTGCGTCGCCCTCGCCGCCAACCCATCCGTATCTGAGGAACAGATACAAGGCGTCGCCGCCACCCGCCGCCCCGCCGTGCTCGCCGCCCTCGCCTACCGCGAACAAATCGACCCGGGCCTCGCCTGCCTGCTGGCCACCCGCAGCCCGATCTTCCGCCGCCACTGGGCGTTTCAAGACCGCCCGCTTTCCGGACTGGACGCCGAGACCGCGCGCACCCTGCTCGCCGACCGCCTGCCCGCCGTTCGCGCCCTCGCCGTGCGCGGCCACTCCTGGCGCCGCGCCGAGCTCTACGACCACGTGCGCGACCCCGATCTCCGCGTGCGCCTCGCCGTCGTGCGACACCCCAACGCCCCCGACGAACTCCTCGCCGACTCCCTCGCCGACCCCGCTCCCGAGGTCGCCGCCGCTGCCCGCGCCGCGCAAGACAGCCGCACCACCCGGCTCAAGCCAAACTACATGCCGCCTGTCCGTGTCGCTAGCGCGGCGGACACCGTTCCCGCCAGATCGAACCCGCCTCCGTCCGCTTCCGCCGCCAGCCCTCGTCCCGCACCAGTCGCATCTCCCGCCGACGGCAACCTCCTTTCCAAGCTGTCCCGCCTCTTCCGTTAAACACGTTTTACTTTCCGCATCATGGCCAAGAAACCCAACCTCACCGCCCTCACCTTCCGCGACCTCGTCCTCGGTGCCGAAGCCGACGTCCTCCGGCAGGCTCTCGAAGCCCGCGTGCGCATCGACGACCTTATCGCCGAGCGCCAGGCCGCCTACGAACGCATCGCCACCCTCGAGACCCAGATCGAGGACGTGATCGGCGAGCCCGGCGTCTTCCCCTTCCCCGCCCCGCCGCTCCCTGTCGCCGGCCTCGACCCCAAGGCCGACACCGTCACGCGCTCCGCCGGCGCTCCCGCCACCGTTAAAAAATCTCTCGTCCGCGAGCCCGCCGCCCCGCCGCCTCCCGAAGCGGACGACGACGACAGCTCCGACGACGAAGCACCCGCCGCCGAAGAGACCGACACCGACGCCTGATCCCCGCCGATGCGGAGAGACCAACAAATCCGGGTCAACGAACTCCTCCTCCAGCGCGAGGAGCTCTTCCTGCGTATCCATTCGGTGGAGACAGAGGTGACGCGCATCCTCGGCGGCCCGTTCCCCTTTGTCCTTCACGAGCTGCCGTCCGCGCGTCGGGTGAAACGCAAGGTCGGCGACGCCCGTCCCGCGTCCGCCGCCACTGCACCCCGGCCGGTCAAATCCCCCGCCGAGTCGCTCCGACGCCTCGAAACCGGCGAGGCCGGCTACCGCGTGACCTACCGGCAATTCTCCAAAATCGTCGTCGAAGAGCACTTCGAGTTCGAGGCCGTGCGCACGCTCCTTGCCTGCCAAAGCGCCCAGCTCCAGGTGCAAAAAATCGAGACCTTCACCACCGACGGAAGCAGCGGCGCCACGTTGCTCTGATAGATTCCCGGTGACGTCCCGCATCAATCACCCTGCGGCCAAAGTAACCTAATAGGTTACGCTGGATCGGGCGAAGCATGAGCCGCGCTACGTCTCAGATCCCCTCGACGCTTTCCGGCGCCTTCTCGGCCTGCGTCCTGCGCTCGCCATCCTTACGCACCGCCTCGTTCTCGTCCCAACGTGCCTTGCGTTCGAGCAGAAAGGCGTCGAAACGCGCATTGAAAACCACCAGCCAGTCGCCCTGTTTCCGTGCGCGCATCACGGGAGCGTTCTCATCGCCCAATTCGAAATCGTAGCCGATGACGGTGGGACCGTTTTCCTTGCGATCCACCCTGCGCCAGGTGTCGTTCCCACGCATGCGTCCCAAGATGGCCGCGATCTCGAAGTCGTTGAGATCATCTCCCATGCGCCGATAGAGCTCCACTACCGAACGCCCCTTGTAGTAGCAGGCATGGATGCGCCAGCCGCTCTCGTTGCTCAAGTGGCCTTTGACCGCGCTCTTCCAGAAAATCTGCTCCTGCCACTCGCCCGCGCCGACAGGCAGCAGGTAGGC
>JBEGTN010000019.1:0-3457 GCA_041179405.1 Verrucomicrobiota bacterium | reverse complement strand
ATCATCGCGCAGGAAATGGGAGAAGTCGTGCGTGGCAGTATCCATTATCGGGCCCTATTTGTCGTGGGTTTGGTGCTGTTTTTTATCGCCATGTTGATCAACTTCCTCGCACAAAAAATCGTCCGCAAATACCGAATCTCGGTCGGCTGATCCCCATGAGCACCCCCGCCCATCCATTTGCGAGTCGTCCCAGTGCGGCGCGAACGATCGAAAAAACCACGTTTTGGGGGTTTCGCATCGCCACCTACATCATACTTTTCGCGGGGCTCGCGGTCTTTGGTGATATCGTTTTCAAAGGCTCCTCCACCGTATTTGGCTCGTTCAAAGCGACCGGACATTTTCCTTATTTCACCAATACGTTCCTCACCGAGGCACCCGAGTCGCGTTTTGTTTTTAAAAACGACGGGGTGAAGCTTGAGATGGGAGATCGTGAATACCGCGCCTTCCGGGAAAAGGAGACGGCCGCAGCCCTGGCGGCCGGGCGTCCCGCACCAAAGTTTAAGGCGGAGAGTTACGTGTATTCTGCAGGTGGCATCTGGCCCTGTATCGTAGGCACCGTTTTGCTGGTGGTGGGGTCGATGACGATCGCACTCACCCTTGGCGTATCCAGCGCGGTGTTCCTAAGCGAATACGCCAAGGATGGTCCGTTCGTGCGTTTTATTCGCCTGGCGATTCTCAATCTGGCCGGTGTGCCTTCGATCGTGTTCGGGTTGTTCGGATTTGGCATGTTTGTGATCTTTTTCGACTGGAACGTTTCGCTTCTGGCCGGCTGGTTCACCCTCGCTTTTATGGTGCTCCCCGTGGTCATCACAGCCTCCGAAGAGGCTCTTAAAGCGGTGCCCAAGGGCTTCCGCGAAGGCTCTCTCGCCCTCGGTGCCACCAAGTGGCAGACGATCCGCAATAATGTTCTGCCTTACGCCCTTCCCGGCATTCTGACTTCCTCTATTTTAGGAATCGCCCGCGTCGCCGGCGAGACAGCTCCAATTATGTTCACCGCCGCGTATGTGGTGCGGGACAAGCTGCCATGGGAGGTGGAAAAATTTTCCGACTTCTTCTTCCAGGGCGTCATGGCTTTGCCTTATCACATCTACGTCGTTTCCTCCAAGATCCCGCAGAATGAGTATACCTCGCGGGTTCAATACGGCACGGCTTTCGTGTTTCTAGGGATCGTCGCGTTGATCGCGCTCTCGTCTATTTTGCTCCGCAACAATCTCCGCGGTCGTTACAAATGGTAATCGCCAAAGCTTCTCCCACCTCGCACTCCACCTCTTCCACGTCCATGGAAACGCCTGCTTCCACGCCAGTATCCCGCACTTTCAACTTGAGCTCGCCCGCTGCGGACACCGATCCGGCTGATACTCTCATTGAGATCAGTGATTTCGATTTTTACTATGGGACAAAGCAGGCTCTTTTCGATATCAACCTGAAGCTCGATGACAAACGAGTCACCGCCTTTATCGGCCCATCCGGCTGCGGGAAATCGACTCTTCTGCGCTGCCTTAATCGCATGAACGATCTGATTGACGGCACGCAGATAAAACGAGGCGGGGTAAAGGTTCGTGGTGTCGATATCTATGGTCGTGACGTAGACTCCATCGAACTCCGCAAGCGCGTCGGCATGGTTTTCCAGAAATCAAATCCATTTCCAAAATCCATCTACGAAAACATCGTTTACGGACTCCGTATCCAAGGCGTAAAGAGCAAGGCCCGCCTCGACGAAGTCGTTGAAAAATCTCTACGCGGCGCCGCCCTCTGGGATGAGGTTAAAGACCGTCTTCACGAAAGCGGTCTCAGTCTTTCCGGTGGGCAGCAGCAACGTCTTTGCATCGCCCGCACTATCGCGGTTGAGCCTGAGATTATTCTAATGGACGAGCCTTGTTCCGCGCTAGATCCGATCGCAACCGCCAAGGTCGAAGAACTCATTCATGATCTCAAAAAACAGTTCACGATAATCATCGTCACGCACTCGATGCAGCAGGCCGCCCGCTGCTCGGACAAGACGGCCTTTTTCTATATGGGCAAATTGATTGAATACGCGGACACGCGCACCATCTTCATGAATCCAGCCAACGCCCAGACCGAAGCCTACGTCTCGGGTCGCTTTGGTTAATCAGCGGTTTCTAAGTCGGTAAGCTGGGGTTTGGAATCCTGGCATCACTTTAATTTGTAGCCGTCAGCACCTATCCTCACTTCACAAATGAAACGATTTTTTGACTCCGAACTCGAAACCTTTCGCTCCGACTTGATCCGTATGGGAGAGGTCTCCATCCGCCAGGTGCGCAACGCGATCAAGGCCCTTGTCGAGGCCGACGTCGGCCTTGCTGATCAGGTGATCGCGGCCGATGACGAATTGGATGACCTCGAAAAGCGCATCGATAACGAGGCTATCCGTTACATGAATCTACGCGCACCGATCGCGACCGAACTCCGGCTCGTGATCGTCGGCATGAAGGCATCACACGATCTCGAGCGAGTGGGGGACGAAGCGACCAGCATCGCCAAACGCGCGGTGAAACTCGCCGCCGAGCCCCCCTTGAAAGCCTACGTCGATATTCCCCGTATGGCTGGCATAGCCGGTGAAATGCTCCGCGAGGCGATGGACACCTTTCTCTCCGGCGATATCGACAAGGCCATCGCGGTCGTGCGTCGCGATAAAGAGGTCGATGATATTAACAAGCAACTCTACCGCGAACTCAGCAGTTACATGATTGAGAAGCCCGGCAATATCACCCGCGCACTTGAGTTGATGTTTATTTCTAAATCAATCGAACGCATCGCCGACCATGCCACCAATATCGCCGAGGAGATGGTGTTCCTCGCCCAAGCCCAGGATATACGGCATCTTGATGAGCTAAAGAAATCAACGCGGCCGGATGTCGCTTAGGGATTCGGACGATGCTAAACCACCAAAGATACGACGGGATTGCTGTGCCAGCCAAGGAGCCGACAAGGGAGTTTAGCAGAGGTAAATAATCGAAGTCGGCGACGCAGGATCGCGCGACAAGATCAAGTAGAATGGGTATTTTAGCATCGTCCGCGTCCCTTACGCTTTTGCGACGAGGATAGGCTTATATGGCCTCGGCGCTCCTCCGGCGTTGCCAGTCGGTTGTTTTCCATTCTCATCCAGGTCGTGAGTAAAAAGCTATTTCGTAACACACGTTTCTGGATCGGTCTGGGTTCGGTGGTGACGGCGCTCATCTGGTCCGTAGTTGCTTACGTCGGCTTTCTGGAGCCGGTGGAGCAATTGACGGTGGATTCGAGGTTTTGGCTTCGTGGTCCGCTTCCGTCTCCTCTCAAAGTCGTCTATGTTGACATAGATAGTGACGCCATTTTGGAGCACGGCAGCTGGCCTTGGGACCGTCGCATTTTCGCCAAGGTTTGCGATGTGCTAATCAAAAAAGGAAAGGCCAAGGCGATAGGTATAGACGTGGTGTTTTCCGAGGCGGGCGTGCCGAAT
>JBEGTN010000018.1:0-6931 GCA_041179405.1 Verrucomicrobiota bacterium | reverse complement strand
CCGTAGTAACGGATGCCGAAGGTATCGTTGAAACGAATCAGGAACGGGCTCAGGTCATGAACCCAGTAGGCGAGAATGGCGGGCATCAGCGTTTAGGTTGTGCGGGTGAAGCAGGCGGGGGCGTCGCCGGGGTGACGGAGGTGCTGGCGTTGCTGGCGGGAGCTGGCGGGGGCGAAGGGTGCAGCGGGCCGGGGCGATTACGACCGGCGGGGCGTTGCTGGCGGGTGCGGGCAAGTTCACGCATATCGACGGCCATGTCGTCCTTCTCGAAAATCTCGCGCCCGAGGATCGTTTCCATCACGTCTTCGAGACTGAGCACGCCGGCGGTCGAGCCGAACTCATCGACCACGACGAGGAGCTTTTGGTGGGATTTTAGGAAGACCTGCAAGGCGTCGGCGACGGTGACCGTCTCCGGGATGAAATGCACCTCCTGCATGTGTTTCTCCAGGGTGTCGGCGTCCAGGTCTTGCGCCTTGGCCTTGAGCAAATCGCGGCGGCGGCAAAGGCCCAGGACATCATCGAGGCTGCGTCCGTAGAGCGGCATGCGGCCGAAGGGCAGGTTGGGAAAGTCCCGGAACACGTCGCCGATGGTGGAGCTTTTGCGGAGAGCGCCGACCACGGAGCGCGGGGTCATGATCGAGCTGACACGGACATCGTCGAGGCGAAGGGTGTTGGCGATGATGCTGGATTCGCTGGCGCTGAGGGTGCCGTGCCGGGCGCCGCGTTCGGCGAGCAGGCGGATCTCTTCGTCGGAGTCGTCGGTGGCCACCGGATGTTGCACGAAGAGGCGGACGATCAAGTTGCAGCAGTAGGTCACCGGACGCAGACCGGTGGTGATGAAGACAAGCGGGTAAACGGTCGGCAGATGCAGGCGCAGGCGATGGATCGCGCCGACTTTTTTTGGTATGACCTCGGCGAAAATCAGGATGCCAAAGGTCATGGCCCCGGCAACCGCACCGATTGCGGCGTCGCTGTAAAGCCGCATGGCCAGGCCTCCGACCAAGGCGGAGCCGAAGGTGTTGGCTATGGTGTTGAGCGTCAGGATCGCGGTGATGGTTTCGTCCTGGTGCGCCTTGAGCCGTTCAAGTGCGGCACCTTCCCTGGGACGGCGTTCTTTTAGAGATTCGGTTTCGCCGTAGGTCGTGCTCAGGATCATCGCCTCGCAAAGAGAACAAAGAAAAGACACGAAAAGGGTCACGCAAATCGTGATTGTGAGCAGAGGCATGGAGGCGGAGAAGAAGCGGACAGGCGGGTAAGACCAACCCAAAAACCACCGGACTCATTCGTTCATTGCCCTTGACCGTCACGAGGTTTAGATGACGATACAGCATACGACCTATCGACTCATGAGATTAAAAGCTACCCTGACCACTTTGGCCCTAGGATTTATTGCGCTCACACTTTCCGGCTGCGCGTTTATCACCAAAGGGTCCACGCAGTCTGTTGTTATTCGCAGCACGCCCGAAGGTGCCACGGTCAAAGTGAACGGCACCGAAATCGGCCACACCCCGTTGAAGGTAAAGTTGTCACTCAAGGACTTGTATCGCGTGGATGTGGTGAAGGCGGGCTTCGCCGATCAGGCTGCCCTGGTCATGCCGACCTCCGAAGAATACGAGAAACGCATTCTTCGCTGGGGTATCGACTACGATCTTGGCGCCGCCATGGACCTTGTGCCCGGCGAGTTTAACATCGAACTCAAGCCCGCTCTGGGCGAATACGGCTCCGACGACAAATACGAGCAAATGGTCGCCCAAATCACTCGTGCCGACGCCATGCTGGCCAGCGGCGAACTGGATGCCGCCACCCACCGTTATTTGGTGAACCAGATCATTTCCTTCTACCAGCAGTGAGAGGGCGGTGAATCTCGATATTGCCTCCTTTCACGGTGGCACCAAAAACCCGCGAATCGCGGGTTTTTTTGTGTCATCATCCGGGTGCGTGACCGGCGGGAAACTTTCCTAGGAAGTCGCTTGCGCCGACGCCTGCGCGCGGGCCTAGTCTGCCGTTTTTATGAGCGCACTCTTACGCACCCCGCTTCGTGATTTCCATGCTGCGCATGGCGCCCGCCTGGTTGATTTCGCGGGCTGGGAGATGCCGGTGCAATACCGCTCGATCCTGGAGGAGCACAAGGTGGTGCGCCGGGCGGCGGGCCTGTTCGACGTGAGCCACATGGGCGAGGTCGATGTGCGCGGTCCGCAGGCGCTGGCGTTCCTAAACCGGCTCGTGACCAACGATGTCGCCAAACTCCATCCGGGGCGCGTCCTCTATTCGCCGATGTGTCGCGAGGACGGCGGCACGGTGGACGACCTGCTGGTGTATCAGGTCGCGCCCGAGGACTATTTTCTATGCATCAACGCCGGTAACATCGCGGCCGATCTCGCCTGGATTCGCGAGCAGGCCCGGGGCTTCGAGGTGACGATCACCGACCGCTGCGCCGACTACGCCCTGCTGGCGCTGCAAGGCCCGCGCAGCGAGGCGATTTTACAGACGCTCACGGGGGCGAAACTAGGTGCCATCGGCTATTACCATTTCGCCGACGGCACGGTGGCGGGCGTGCAGTGCCGCATCAGCCGCACGGGTTACACCGGCGAAGATGGTTTTGAACTCTACCACGCTCCGGCTGACGCCGTGGCCCTGGCCGAGGCTCTGCTGGCCGCAGGTGCGCCGCATGGCTTGGAGCTGGCCGGACTCGGAGCGCGCGACAGCCTGCGCCTGGAGGCCGGTTACCCGCTCTACGGGCATGAGTTGTCGGCGGAACTCTCGCCGCTCACGGCGGGGCTGGGCTGGACGGTGAAGCTCGACAAGGATGGCGGCTTTATCGGCTCCGAGGCCTTGCAACGCGAAAAGGCCGCCGGCAGCCCGCGCAAGGTCGTTTACTTTCGCACTGGCGACCGCCGCATCGTCCGTGCGGACGCGCCGGTTTTGGCGGCTGGTGGCGGCGCGGCGCAGGTAGGTCGCGTGCTTTCCGGCACACTTTCACCGCTGCTCGGCGAGGCGATCGGCTCGGCGCTGGTGGAGGCGAGCGCCCTATCCGCCGGGCTGGAGGTGGATATCCGCGGGACACTTATACCGCTAAAACTGGTCAAGCCCCCCTTCGTCCCATTACGCCAAGGTTGAGCGGCATCCGAATATCTTCCTTCTTACCTTTCCGCCTATTTTGTATAACCCACCCATTCTTCCATGAGCAACATCCCCGCCGACCTGCGTTACGCCAAATCCCACGAGTGGCTTAAACTCTCCGCCGATGGCACCGCCTTGGTCGGCATCACCGACTACGCGCAGGGCAGCCTGGGCGACATCACCTTCGTGCAACTGCCCAAGGTCGGCGCCGTGCTGGCCGCCGGCGACACCTTCGGGGTGGTCGAATCGGTGAAGGCGGCCTCCGACCTTTACGCCCCGGTGGCCTGCACCGTGCTGGCCGTGAACACCGCCCTGGACAACACTCCCGAGACCGTGAACCAGGCGCCTTACGATGGCGGCTGGATGCTCAAGGTGAAGCCCGCTGCCGGAGCCGCAGACGCCCTGCTCGACGCCACCGCCTACACGGCGCACGTCGGCTGAGCGCGGCTTTTTATTTCGACCGACGGGCCGCACGCGGGATTGCCGGCGCGGCGGGAGTGAACTTATCTTTTGCGATCATGAAACGTGTTCAAACAGCGCTGCCATTCCTCGGTCTTATCATCGCCCTGTTTTCGGGGTGCACGACGGTGGGCGAGACGGGGCGCAAGCAGCTCATGCTGATCACGCCCGATCAAGAGATGCAGATGGGCGTGCAGGCCTTCACCCAGATGAAGACCACGGAGAAAGTCTCCCACGAGCCGTTGGCCAACGCCCGGCTCCAGCGCATCGGGCGTCGCATCGCCGCCTCGGTGGGCAGCGACCTGCCCGCCGCCCAGTGGGAGTTTGTGGTGTTCGATGCTCCGCAAACGCTCAACGCCTTCGCCCTCCCCGGCGGAAAAGTCGGGTTTTACTCCGGCCTGATGAATCTCGCCGGCCAGAGCGATGACGAGATCGCCATCGTGATGGGCCACGAGATCGCCCACGTCACGTGCCGTCATGGCGGCGAACGCCAGTCCCAGGCCATCCTCGCCGGCATAGGCGGTGCGGCTTTGCAGATCGGCGCGCGCAACTCTGACAACCGCGACCTCTACCTGCTCGCCTACGGCAGCGTGAGCACGCTCGGCATTCTGAAGTATTCCCGCGACCACGAGAGCGAGGCCGACACGGTCGGCCTGCGCTACGCCGCACGGGCCGGCTACGACCCGCGTTCCGCCGTTACGTTCTGGCGCAAGATGGAGGCGGCGAACAGCGGCCCCTCCGTGCCTGGCTTCCTCTCCACCCACCCGCCCACTCAGGATCGCATCGCCAACCTCGCGCAACTCGCCCCCGGCCTCATGGCGACCTATGAGCAGGCGAAACGGAACTACGAAGGCGGCACCCCCGCGACCGCTCCCACGCCTACTGCCGCCCCGGTGAAGGCCGTCGCTCCCTCGGCGCGCCCGACCGCACCGGCTCCGGCACCGGGTTCTGCGCCTGCCGCATCCAATTCTCCCGTGGTCGCCCGTCCCGCGCCCGCGTCTACGCCCGCTGCCAAACCGTCCACGGAAAAGGCCGAGCTGGATCGTTTCCTGGGGCGTTGAGACGAGCTGTTTTTTAAAAATCGTAAACTTTCACGTCGGCCACCGCCGGCCTTCATTTGCCACCCGCCATGTTTGATCCCGTCGAAACGTTAAAGGAATTCATCCGCCATCCCAGCGTCTCCGCCGATCCCGCTTTCAAGGCCGGCATGGAGGGCGCGCGCGAGTTTATCGCCGGCCTGCTCACCCAGGTCGGGTTCAAGGTCGAGGTCGTGCCCACGCCTTTGCATCCGGTCGTGCTGGCCGAGCGCACCGGGCCGGATTCCTGGCCGCATGTCATCATCTACGGCCACTACGACGTGCAACCGGCGGACCCGTTGAACCTGTGGACGAGCGCCGCCTTCGAGCCCGAGGTGCGCGGCGAACGTCTCTACGGACGCGGCGCGGCGGACAACAAGGGCCCCTTGCTCACCCACGTCGCCGCCGTCACCCGCCTGCTGAAGCGGCGTCCGGATCTGCCGCTGCGCATCACCTTCATGATCGAGGGTGAAGAGGAGATGGGTAGCCCGAGCTTCCCCGCGTTTCTCGATGCCCAGGCCGAGCGGCTGCGCAAGGCGGATTTCGTGTTGTTGTCCGACACCGGCAGCCCGCGCGAAGACCAGATCGTGATCACCTGCGGCCTGCGCGGGCTGGTGCTTTTCGATGTCGAGGTCACCGGGGCGCGCACCGACCTGCATTCCGGCCTGCACGGTGGCGTGCTGCGCAATCCCATCCAGGCTTTGTCCGAATTGTGCGCCTCGCTGCACGACGCCGATGGGCGGGTTAACGTGCCGGGCTTTTACGCCGATGTGCTCGACGTCGAGCCGTGGGAACGCGAGCAACTCGCGCGCTTCGGGCAAAGCGAGGAGCAGTATCGCGAGTTTCTCGGCATCCCCGCGTTTTACACCGCCAAGGGTTTTACGCCGTTTGAAGCGACGCGGTTTTTACCCACGTTGGAGTTCAACGGCATCGGCGGCGGTTATCAGGGGCAGGGCACGAAAACGGTTATCCCGAGCAAGGCCTTCGTGAAGATCAGTTGCCGTCTGGTCGCGAATCAGCAGCCGGAAAAAATCCGTTCACTGGTTTACGCCGCGATCGCGGAGCGCATGCCGAAGGATGTCACCTACCGCATCGTCGATCAGCACAGCGGCACGCCCTACGTGGTGGTGCCGCCCGACCGCTCGAATACGCCGGCCGGCCAGTCGCCGGTGCTGGCGCGCGCCTTCCGTGCGGCGGACAGGGCGATCACCGACGTGTTCGGGCGTCAGCCGCTCTATCTGCGCGAGGGCGGCAGCGTGCCGATCATCGCCGACATCAAACGCGTGCTCGGACTGGACTCCGTGATGATGGGGCTGTTCCTGCCCGAGGATAATCTGCACGCGCCCAACGAGAGTTTTCACCTCGGCGTGATGCGCAACGGCATCGCGGCGTCGGAGCGTATTCTCGAGGCGGTGGCGGCGGGCGGGCGCTGAGGGTTTTCGCGGATCGGTGACCGTCACGCCATTCGCGGTCGCAGTCGAGCTGCGACCCTACCTGAAAATCAAAACAAGAAAGGCCCGGTTCCTTGCGGAACCGGGCCTTTCTGTTTCCGGCGCGTTGTGCGCGCCGGAAGAACGTGAAGGTGAAAAAAAATTACTTCTTTAACACGACGAGGTCGGCGCGGCGATCCTTGGACATGACTTCCTCGGCGGCGTTCTCGGTGGCCTCGAGGTCGCCCTTGGAGAGGACTTCGATCTTGGTGTCGGCGACGCCGAGCTTGATCAGATATTGCTTGGCGGCGGCGGCGCGGCGGTCGCCGAGGCCGAGGTTGTAGTCACCGGTGCCACGCCAGTCGGCGCGACCTTCGATGAGGAGGCGCTGCTCGGGGTGGGTCTCGAGGTAGGTCTTGGCGGCGTCGAGCTTGGCGCGCTCGTGGGCCTGGAGGGCGGACTGATCGTAGGCGTAGTAAACGGGCTCAAGGAGACCGCGGATCTTGTCGCCCTCGTCGATACCCTTGTTTTCGCCGCCGAAGCCGTTGTTCGGGTCGGAAAGGGCGCTGTTGCTGCCGTTGTTGAAGGAGGCGTCAGTCGGGTTGAGCGAGCCTTCCTGGCCGATGACGGTGGCGGAGGGATCGGGGCGCTTGGGCTTTTTGGAGCAGCCCGTCAGGACGACGGCGGCGGATACGAGGACGAAGAGAGTTTTACGGGAGAACGCGTTCATAAAATGGGAGCGTTTGACGTTAAGACTTAAGCCCCTTGCCTCCACAAGGAGATTATCGCCGATTGTTACGCTTAAAATTACATGGTTCCCGCTTTCACCTGTTTCCTCTTCGACAA
>JBEGTN010000017.1:0-10324 GCA_041179405.1 Verrucomicrobiota bacterium | reverse complement strand
TGAAGGGCGGTATCGACGAGGTGCTCGCCGCCTCTGCGAAGAAGTAATTCCGTGAAAAGTAGAGAGCATCGAGTAGTGAGTAGCGAGTATTCCGCCACCCGCCGCTTCTGATCTACTCGCTACTCGCTACCCACCACTCGCTACTTCCCTCTGCCCATGTCCCTCACTCTCGAAATCGTCACTCCCGAAGCCCGGGTTTACTCCGACACCATCGACTCCGTGGTCATCCCCACGCTCGAGGGCGAGATCGGCATCTTGCCGGGGCACATTCCCTTGCTCACCCAAGTGGATCACGGTGAGTTGCGCGTGACCAAGGGTGGCGTCGAGACTCGCGTGGCGATCGGCAAGGGCTTTGCCCAGATCGAGGGCGACACCGTTTCCGTGCTCGCCGAGCAGGCCATCACCGAGGCGAAGATTGATGAGGGCGTGGTCGAGGCCGCGCTCAAGCGTGCCGAGGAAGACTTGAAGAATGCACCAAAAGACGGCGACAGCTCTGAGATGGAGCGTTTGCAGGGTGCAGTTCGTTTCGCGGGCGTGCAACTCGCACTCAAACGCCGAGTGCGTTGAGTATTTCTTTCCTCCGGGGTTATTGTAGCCACCGGACCTATCTTTTCCAAGGCGCGCTTAATTTGGTGCGCCTTTTTTTGCGTTCACCCGCCAACAAAGGCAATAGTGCCGCAAACTTGCATTGACCTTGGTTAGCACGGTCTTAGCTATCGATACCGATTCCAAAAACTTTAACATGAAAATCCGCAAAGCCCTTTATCTTAGCCTCGCCCTCTCGCTAGCGCCGTTCGCAGTCGGCCCTGTTTTTGCCGGTGCCGGGGAAATCGCGCGCGCCGTGGCGATCGTCGAACGTATGGTCGAGCTCAATAAGAAGTTCTCCACCTATAATGTGACGCTTGCCACGCCGGAGCCGATCGTCGGTTCGGGAGGGTCCTACCTCTTGCCGGTGAATGCCGATGGCACGCTCACCCCTTGGGCTGAGAAGGCGCTCAACGCCCAGGTCGGCAACATCGCGGGAGAACAAGCCGGAGCCGCTGCCTCGCGTGGTTTGGCGAGCGCAATCCCTGGTGGCGGACTCGCCGGCGGGTTCTTTAAGAAAAAGGGCAAGGAAATGGGTGCCGCCGCCGCGATGGGTGGCAAAGAGTTCATTCGCAACAACTCCACCCTGTCGTTCAACACCACCGATGAATACGCCGTGTATTTGCACGCGAAGCTCTCGGGAACACCGGAATATCAAAAGGCCCTTACGGCGGCTATCGCGCTCTATCCCGATTTAGAGACCGGTTATGATGCCGCCGTGACTGCCGCCTACAACAACGCGGTTGCCCTAGAAAAAGCCAAGCAGGCCGCCGACGCGAAAGCCGCCGCCGATGCCGCCAAAGCCGCCGCCGCCATGCCGGTGCCGGCTGTCGCTCCCGCTCCGGCCGCCGCTCCGGCTCCCGCAGTTCCAGCAGCTCACTGAGCTTTGCGAGGGCGGTCCCGCCTTCGTAATGCTAAAGTTCGTCGTCACTGACCTCACGCAGCAAGCCGGCGGCGGGGTTCGCCGCCACACGGCTCAGCCAATCGCGCATAAGCGGGTCGGCGTCGGCCAGCGCCGCGGGGAAGGGCGATGCCAGGAGGTCGATGACGCGTAATCGGCCTTCCGCGTCGCGCACAAGATTTTTGGCGTGCGTGTCGGCGATGAACCACGGTTTGCCGACGACGAAAACAAGACGCGGGTGGTCGCGGTGGGCGCGCAGGAAGCGCGCGGGGATGGGGATGAGCGCGGGGGGCAACAGGGCGCTGACGTCGGCCGTATCCGGCAGGCGTTCACCTAGTTGTTGCTTGGCCACCACCACGCCCTCGGGCGTCACGCCGAGGACTTCGGTGGGCATACCGTCAAGGGCGAGAATGAGGGCGAGCTTTTCCAACAGGTCCTGATAGCTGCCAAGACAGGCTTCGGCATGAAGGGCGGGGTGGTCGAGGCCGTCGGTGGAGGAAGTGGCGGCGAAGGCGAAAGTGCCGCCAATGCGGCCCTCTTCGCGCGGCAGGTAGAACTTGTAGATGGAGCCGTCGTGAACGGACTGGAACGCACTGGCCTCGACTCCGCTGCCGATACGATGGAGGCGCGGGCTGCCTTCTCCCATCGGGTCTTCGTGATCGGCCGGGAAGCCAAAGGTCTCCAACGGAAAGAGCGGGAGGGTCGCGCGGAACGCGGCAGCGGCGGCGGCGAGTTCCGCCCACAAGGGATCTGCGCCAGCGAGCAGGCTTAGCTGGTCGTCTTCCCAGAGGAAGAGATCATCGTCTGGATCCGTGCCGATGCCGACTTCCTGCGCTGCCGCGCGGAAGCGAGCGAACGCTTCCAGTCTTCGCTGGTGATCGTGTTGAAGAGCTGCCTGGACGCCGGGGCCGGGCTGGCGGCCGCCGTGGAGGACGGTGGCTTGTCCGGTGAAGGGGTCTTGCATGGTTCGGAAGGCACGGCAGTCGGACGATGCGGGCTTCGGTGATTCTGACAACGGGAAGTTGCTGGCGCTTATTCGCAGGTTCTTCACCGGCGGCGCGGTTTAGCCGGTGGTCTCTTCCGCAGGCCCGGCGGACGAGTCCCCGGGGGCGCGGGCGACGAGGAGTTTGTCGATGCGGTGGCGATCCATGTCCATGACCTCGAAGCGCCAGCCGGCGTGGTCGAAATGGTCTCCGGCGCGAGGAATGCGGCCGAAGTAGGTCATCACGAAGCCGCCGGCGGTCTTGAACTCGGCTTCATCTTCGTGGGGGAGGGAGCCTTCGAGATGGAGCAGCTCTTTGAAGCCATCGAGGGCGAGGGTGGCGTCGATAAGCCAGGAGCCGTCTTCGCGTTTGCGGGCCTCGGGGGCGGCGCGCCGGCCGCGTTCCGGCATATCGCCGGCGATGGCCTCCATGACGTCGATCATGGTGACCAAGCCTTGCAGGGTGCCGAATTCGTCCGAGACCAAGGCCAGGTGCTGGCCGGATTTACGGAACTGCTCGATGAGGTGGATGACCGTCATGGTCTCGGGCACGACGAGCGGCGGCACCATCACGTCCCGCAGGGTGGACGACACGCCGAAGGCGGAGTTGGCCCAAATGGCCTTCACGGTGACGACACCGACGACCTGGTCGCGGTTGGTCTGGTAAATGGGGAAGCGGGAGTGGCCGCTGGTGACGATTTTCCGCCAGTTGATCTCTTCGGGGTCCTCGAGGTTGAGGAAAACCATCTTCGGGCGCGGGGTCATGATGGCGGTGACGGGGAGCTGATCGAGCTCGAGCACGCCGGCCACCATCTCGGTCTCGGTGGTGTTGAAGACGCCGGAACGCAGGCCCTGCTGCACGAGATCGTTGATCTCGCCTTCGCTGACAGTCTGGGCGGCAGCCTTGCCGATGCCGAAGAGCTGAAGGATGCGCTCGGTCAGCCAAGTGAGAAGCTGGACAAAGGGATGGAGGAGACGCGACACGCTGTCCACCGGGCCGGCGATATGACGCGCGATGCCATCGGGGTTGGAGAGGGCGATGCGCTTCGGCACAAGCTCGCCGATGACCACGGTCGCGATGGTGATGGCCATCACGACCAGGCTGAGGGCGATAGGGTCGGCGTAGGCCGCGAGCAGCGGGACCTGCTTGATCAGATCGGCCACACGTCCGGTGAGGGTGGCGCCGCCGACCGCTCCTACGATGGTGCCGATGAGGTCGATGCCGACTTGGACGGTGGACAGGAAACGGGTGGGCTCCTCGATGATGGTCAGGACGCGGGCGGCGCGGCGGTCCCCCTCCTTGGCGAGGGCGCGCATGCGGGATTTACGAGCGGAGATGACGGCGATCTCCGACATGGAGAAGAAGCCGTTGGCGAGCAGCAGCAGCAGCAAAAGCAGGAGCAGGAGCAGAAACTGTGGTAGGTCGGTAAACATGGACGGTGTCGGGCGATCATCCGCAACGCCGGTCGGCTGGGCAACCGCATTTGCTGCGCCGCAGCCGGCTCCACACCTCGAAAAAATATAGTAATTGATTTTCGGATACAGATGGGAGGGGTCCAAAAAAACGCAGTTTTCCGCTCACTGTGCGCTTGCAAACAAAAAGCGTCCGTGAAAAGTCCTGATCACGCAGTCAACATTACTGCGTGGTGTCCGACACTTTTTACCCAAGAAATGTCGGGTGTCATACCAGAACCAAAACAAAGGATAAAACATCATGGCCACTGCCAAAAAGATAGTGAAGAAGGCTGCTCCTGCAAAGAAAGCTGCCCCCGCAAAAAAGGCCGTCGCGGCTAAGAAGCCCGCCGCCAAGAAGCCTGCTGCTAAAAAGAAGTAAGGCTCTACGCGACGAAGTTTCTTCGTCCCTGCGAACCGCCGCTCCCTAAAAGGGCGGCGGTTTTTTTGTGATCTTCCCCGGGCCGCTTGCGCTCGCGGGATCAGTTTTGCCAGAAGCCCGAGTGGGGTTTGTCGCCCGCACCGACGCCGGTGAGTTCGCCCTCTTCCTCGGCTTCGATGCGCTCGTCTTCGGACTTTGTCTCAAGCGGAGCGAAGCGTTCGGAGCTAAAGCCGAGTTCTTGCTGGCCCTGATGGAAGGGGTCCTTGGGGTTGGTGAGCTCCGCCAGCAAAAGGCCGACGGTGGCGGAGTCGCCGCCCTTGACCACCTTCTCGCGTCCGAGAAAGACCTCCCGGATGGTGTAGGTCACGCCCTTTACCGGCAGCTGTTTGTAAATGGCCCGGACGAGCGCGGGGAAGGTGTCGTTGATGCAGACGACTTTCTGGCCTTTGATCATGGTGCTATGCTGATGAAAAATGAAGCGAAGCGGAAGCGGGTAATTGCGATTACCTAAACCGTTACTCGATGCGGCCTTCGTCGAAGTCGATCAGATCGGGCACACTGATGATGCGACCTATGCGATCGACGCACCCCATGGCGGTGAGGGCCTCGGCGAGGAACTTGCGACCCTCCTCGCTCATGCCGCGCTGGACCAGCTCGCGGTTCCATTTGATGGCCCGAACGTCGGGTGGCAGGAGCGCGCGCAGGCCGGCCTCGACGGCGGCGTCATCGCCGGGCGCGGTGGCGTGGACCGTCTTCTCCACGGCGGCGGGGTCGATGCCGAGATGCAGGCAGAGGAAGCGGTCCAGCCCGCGTTTATAGTTTTTGGCGTAGCTGGCGGGCAGGGTGCCGTGGGCCTGGGTGTAGCGGCACTTGGCGAGGAAGCGGGGCAGGTAGAGCAGGCCGGTGGCGGGGTGCGGCTGGTAGGGCGAGGGCAGGCAGGTGAGCACTTCGCCGGTGGAACCGGGGATGGGTTTGGACAGCATGGGCGAAACCGGAACGCGGCGGGCGCGCGGGGTCAAAGCAACTTCACGGAGCCGGTTTAAAAAAGGCCGACCAGGCTGGCGATGTAGGCGTCGAACCAATGGTATCCGCCTAGAAAATACACCGCTCCGCCGGCGGCCAGCATGGGGCCGAAGGGCACCTGCACGCCGAGGGCGAGCTTTTCGGCGGTCTGGCCTTCGGAAAGCTCGGCGCGGGGTGCGATGGGAGCCGATTTGCCCGAGAGTTTTTGCCAGAGCATGGCCAGGCTGATCCAGAGCGTGCCCAGGATGGCTCCGCCGAAGACGGCGAAGACGGCGCCGCGCCAGCCGCAGAAGGCACCGATGGCTCCCAGGAAGGTGACGTCAGCGAAGCCCATCGCCTCCTTGCGCAGCAAGGCCTCGGCGGTGACGGCGATCCATAGGATGAGGCCGGAGCCGATGAGCAGGCCGAGCAGACTGGCGAGGCCGGAGCGCAAGTGGGCCACGAGCGGCAGGTCGGCGGACGCGTCGTGGAGAACCGGGAAACACAGCGAGAGTATGACGCCCAGGATGCCCAGCCAGGTCGTGAACGCCTCGGGTATGATCATGTGGTCGAGGTCGATGAAGGTCGCGCAGATGAGTCCGCTGAGGAACAGCATGCCGATAAATGCCTTGGCGGGCGGGAAAAGCACGGCGCAGGCAAGGAACAGTCCGGCGGTGAGCAACTCAATGAAGGCATAGCGGAAGGAGTAGGGCCGCCCGCAGCAGCGGGCCTTGCCGCGCAGCAGGAACCACGAGATCACGGGCAGATTATCAAACCATGCGATGGGTTTGCCGCAGGCGCAGTGCGAGCCGGGGTGGACGATGGATTTGCCGGCGGGCACGCGATAGATGACGACGTTGAGGAAGCTCCCCACGATGGCGCCGAAGCACGCCGCGACAGCAGGGAAAAACCAGGGAAACTCGGCGGCGAAGGCGGCAAGGTCGTAATTCATGCGATGGGTGTGACGATGGAGAATGCGTGGCGGACTTCGTAAGGGGGGATTAAGCGGCGAAGCGGCGCAGGTTTTTCAAGGCGAGATCCAGATCGTGTGGAAGTGGCGCGCTCAAGGTGACGGGCTCGCGGGTGACGGGATGACGCAGCGTGAGCGTGGAGTGGTGCAGGGCAAGCCGGTCGAGCAGGGGCTTTTCGTCGTCGCGGCCTTTGTAGCCGCGCTTCAGGCCGGAGAGGCGGAGATCGCCCGGCACTCCGTAAAGTGAGTCGGCGAGGACCGGGGCGCCGCTTGCGGCGAGGTGCAGGCGGACCTGGTGGGGGCGGGCCGAAGTGTGGCCGGCTTCGATCCATACCAGCGTTCGGCCGGTCCGATCATGAAAACGTTCCAGCACGCGGAAGGTGGTGAGGGCGGGTTTGCCGTCGCGTTTGCGGTAATTGGTCATTCGGCCTGCGTGTTCGCTGTGTTCGCCGATGCATAGTTCCACGGAGAATTCGGCGGGCAGGAGGCCGGAGGCGTCGCGCAGGGACGCGGCCACGCCGGCTCGGGCACGCAGGGTTTCGGGGTCAAGGTCGGCGGCGGGCAACACGAGGGCGAGGGCGTGTGCGGTGTGTTGAACCGATTTGGACTGGAATTGGCCGGAGATGAAATCGAGCGCCGGTTTGTCTTTGGCGAAAATCCAGACGCCGCCCGTTTCTGGTTCGGGGCGATGCGCGGGGGCGATGATTTTTCCGTGACGGGACTGGATCGCCTGGATGAGGGCGGCGTTCACGGGCATGCCTCCGGATTTGTCAAAGGCGAGGAGGGAGTCGTCTTCGTGTAGCAGGGTCGGTGGCGTCATGGACCCGGCAAGCTGAGGGGGTCGGGGCGGCGGGGGCGAGCCGTAAGCAAAGAGAACCACAGACCGGGGTGTGGGATACACGCTGGCCATCGACTATGACGCGGGATTTTAAACCGTAAACTCTTGAAGGCGTCATGAACTCGCGGTTACCTCTTCCTAAGCGGAAGAGGCGATCGCCCCTTCATCAGGAAGCGCATAAATGCTGTCTGCGTCTAAATCTATCGTCGTGTTTGGCGCCGGCCTGATGGCTTCCCGGGCCTCGCGTCGCCTCAAGGCGAAAGACTGGGCGGTCAAAGCACAGGAAAAACACTGGACCAGGCTGCTTCTGTCTCTGGCCAACACGACTTACGGTAAACTGCATGGCATACGTCCCAATATGGGAGCGCGTGCATGGCAGGAGCGGGTCCATCTTTGCACGTATGAGAAATTCGCGCCCTTCATCGAGCGGATGAAAAAAGGCGAGGCGGACGTTTTGTGGCCGGGTCGGTGCGGATTTTTTACGGTTTCATCCGGCACGACGATGGGCCGCGTGAAGTATCTGCCGGTGACCGACGAGATGACTAAGCATTTTAGACAGACAGAATTCGAGTCGTTGCTCTATTATGCGGCGCGCACGGGAAGCACTTCGGTGTTTCGGGGCAAACACCTTTTCCTCGGTGGCGTGACCACGTTGTCCCCTTTATCCGAGACAAGGGACTCTTCTGAGTATGCCGGTGATTTAAGCGGGATCACCGCCTTGAATTTGCCCGGTTGGGTGGAAAAGCATCTTTATGAGCCGGGACGCGAGATTGCGCAAATCGGTGACTGGCCCGCTAAGATTCAGGCGATTGCAACGCGGTGTGTCGGGCGGGATGTCACCATGCTCGCTGGCATACCGAGCTGGGTGTTGATCCTTGCGACGGCGATGATGGAGGAGTCGGCGCGTCTTGGCCGGCCTGCGGCGACACTCAAGGACGTGTGGCCGAACTTGGAGTGCATCATGCACGGCGGAGTGCCCGTCGGTCCCTTTGCCACGGAGCTCAAGCAGGTGTGTGGGGCGGGGGTGAATTTTCACGAAGTTTATCCGGCTTCGGAGGGGTTTATCGCCGCGCAGGATGCCGAGGCCGCGGCGGGGCTCAGGTTGATGGCGGACGCCGGGATTTATTACGAATTCCTGCCGCTGGCGGCGTATGATGAGGAGCGGCTCGGCGAGCTCGGCCCCCATGTCGTTCCGTTGACGGGTGTGCGCACGGGCGTCGACTACGTGCTCATCCTGACGACGCCGGCAGGATTGTGCCGCTATGTTATCGGGGACGTGGTGCGCTTCATTTCCACGGAGCCGGCGCGTCTGGTTTACTCGGGGCGCACGAAATTGCAGCTAGGTGCCTTTGGGGAGCATGTGATTGAAAAAGAACTGACCGATGCGCTGACCAATGTATGCGCGCGCAATCACTGGCAGGCTGTAAATTTTCATGTGGCCCCCGTCTTCGTGAGTTCACTTATCGGCCAGAAGCGCGGATGCCACGAATGGTGGTTGGAGCTGCGCGCGCATACCGAGTCCACGCCCACGGGCCCGGTGATCGCGGCAGAGCTGGATGTCGAACTGCAACGGCTGAACGACGATTATAAAATGAAACGCAAGGGCGAGGGGTTGATGCTGCCGATTGTGAGGCTGGTAATGCCCGGGGTATTTGAACAATGGCAGCGCGCCGAGGGGCGTTGGGGGGGCCAGAATAAGATGCCTCGTTGCCGTGGTGACAGGCAGATTGCGGATGAGCTGGCGAAGATCGCCCGCTTTCATGATTCCGTCGGAATTTAACGTCCGGGAGAATAATTTTTTAAACTTAGGCAGAGTTGGCACGACCACTGCTAAACTGAGGTGTTCTTAAAAACACTTCCCTGCTCACGCAGGGTTTAGGGGTAACATGGAGTCCGGCTAAAGTCGGACTAGAATAGTAAAGGGCCCGCCGTTTAGGGGTATTCGGCGGGCCCTAATTTTTTACCGCAATCAAAACAGGTTTTGATTGCGGGTAGTTAAACTTGATAATGCTACCCGCTATTAATTATTGGGTTGTGTAGTAAAGATAGGCCGTGACGCCTACCGCGATGGCAATACCGGTGCCGAGCCACAACCAGTGGGCGATGTTTTTACGTTTTTTGCTGGAGCGAACGGTGACGCGCTTGGCCTTGCGCGCGGCTTTGCGCGCGGTGGGGTCCGGCTCGGCCAGTGGAGTCGTGTCGTCGGAGGCAGAATCCGGGCGGCTTTTGAGTGTTGGTATCGGGAGTAATTCCTCGAATTCGTGACGTCGGCGCGGACGGCCCACGCCGGCAAAGGTCAAGAAGGCCCAGGCGCATTCACGGCTGGCGCTTTCCAGTATACGCGCGTGACCGGCCACCAATTCAGCGGGTAGGGTGTTGGTGGAGGTCTCCATCGCTATCGTTTCAATCCAGTGTCCGCGCATGAATCTGCGCTTTAAAAACAAGGTGAATGCTTCGTTGGAAAAGGTGCGCCCCAAAGAAGGCAATTGCTCGAGGATATTGCTTAGCAACTCCACCGTATGTTCCAGTTTTAGCGGATGCTCTACCGACCAGGGATTTTGGCGCAGGCCTGAATCTGGCTCGGCTAGAGCAAGAATTGCGAACGAGGGGGGAAACGTTATCCCGCAGCGCCCGCCTCCGCGCTTCAAATCCACGAAGTTTCGGATTCGATAGATTTCGATCGAGCGAATGAGGTTTTTTTCGCGATCATCATCACAGGTGAAGGGCAGCTCCACCGTGGCATCGCTGTAACGAAGGATAAAAAAGTTTAGTCGCTCGCGTTGATAGGACGAGACGTTGACGGCCGTCAGGGCGCGACGAATTTCGTCGGCATGGCGTCCGTTGATACGCTGTCGGACACGTAGAACCGAGGAGTGTCCGCTGGTATCCAGGATGATGGTCTCCTGTATTTCTTGAAGTGAATTGACTGGTTGTGCCGGGGCCGGCTGCGGGAGAAGTGTTTTGTCGCTGTGCCCGATTGCCAGGCCGTAGCCGAATTGCGGCACACTGCGGCCGAGTGGCCCGCCGCCTTGCAGGCGCTGGTTGATATCAACCCACACCGTTGCGCCATCCAGGGTGAATTCGACGATCGCGTGATTAAACAACCCGGGCGAGGGCAACAACTCGTGCAGGCGGGGCCCCAGATCGGGGTTTACCAGCACGATGCGTGCGGGCACGTCCAAGAGGTCGAGCAACTGGCAAAGCAGCCTGGC
>JBEGTN010000016.1:0-17187 GCA_041179405.1 Verrucomicrobiota bacterium | reverse complement strand
TTGAGGGTGGTGCCGCCGGTGTAGGTGTTGACGCCGGTGCCGGCGAAGGTGAGCGAACCGGGGCCGGATTTCACGAGCTGGGCGGTGCCGTCGATGGTGCCGGTGCCGCCGAAAGTGTAGGCGGTGGCGTTGTTGGTGACGTTGATCACGTAGGGCTGGACGGAGCCGGTGACGGTGACGGTGCCAACGGCGGAGGTGTCGTCGAAGAGGGCGGTGTCGAAATTGTAGAACAGGTTGGGATTGGTCGCGGCGGTGCTGGACCAGTTTTGGGTGGCGCTGAGGTCCCAGACGCCGGAGTTCGCGCCGGTCCAAGTGAGGGCGGCGGGGTTGGTGCCGGAGACGGTGAGGCGAAGGAAGCCGGGGTTGGCGCCGTTGGAGTTGCGCGAGATGGCGAAAGTCTGGCGTGCGCCGGCGGGCAGGGTGGCGGAGAGCACGGGAGTGGTGTTGCTCGAGGCGGCCATGGTGGAGTTGCCGTCGAGGAGATTGTAAACGCCGGTGCCGAGGGTGCCCTCGGTGAAGTTGACCTTGATGGTGTGGGCGCTGCTCAGAGTGAGCGTGCCGGTGGTGACGGTGATCTTGTCGTTGAGGCCGGTGGGCGAGCTGGAGAGATCGAAGGTGGTGGTGCCGCCGGAGAGGGTGCAACCGTTGGACGCGGTGAGGGTGGCGACGGGGGTGGCGGGAGTGCCGGGGGAGAGGGTGCCGCCGGTGACGACGAGGATGCCGGCAAAGGGGCCGACGGCACCGAGGGTGCCCGCGCTCAGCGTGGTGTTGCCGGTGTAGGAGAGCGTGCCGGTGAGGTTGAGGCGGCCGGAGCCGGTCTTGGCGAGATTGGTGACGGCGACGCCGTTGGTGATGGAGCCGGCGTAGGTGCTGGTGGTGCCGAGACCGCCGATGCTGTAGGTGGCGGAGCCGGCGTATTCGGAGCCGCCGAGCTTGGCGGTGGAGGTGCCGTTGAGCGCGCCGAAGGTGATGGTGTTGCCGCCGGAGTTGTGGCGGCTCTGAAGCGTGACGGCGTCGAGGTTGACGGTGGAGGAGCCGAAATTGGTGAAGCTGCCGCCGTTGATACTGAGATCGAGCTGCGCGCCGGGGACGGTGCCGGTGATGTTGACCGTGCCGGTGAAGCCGCTCCACGCGCCGGTGATGTAGTCTTTGAGATAATTGGTGGAGGTGCCGTCGGGCGAAGGGGCGGTGCCGCTGACGTTGAGGTTGATGACGCCGGAACCGGTGGCTCCGCCGAGGACCATCTTGGGCGAAAGGTTGACGGTGCCGGTGTTGCCGGCGGGGACGGTGAGGACGTTGTTGGCGAGGCTAAGACTGGTGGTGGACGGGTAGTTCGAGGTCAGTGTGCCGCCCTCCTGGAGGGTGAGCGCGCCGCCGCCGAGGGTGGCCGCGCCGCCGAGGTAGAGGGTGGTGCCCTGGACGAAGGTGCCGCCGGAGTAGGTGTTGGCGGCGGTGTTACTGAGGGTGAGCGTGCCCGCGCCATCCACGATGAGGGGCATGCCGCCGCTGAGCGAACCGGCGCCGGAGATGGTGTAGTTTTTGGCGGTGCCGGAGACGTTGATGTAGCTGGGGGAAACGGTGCCGGTGAGGAGAAGGGGCGAGGCGGCGGCGCCGGAGTCGTCGAGCACCACGCGATCGCCGGAGGAGAAGGCGGAGGCGGCGAGGGTGTTTTGGTCGAGCCAGTTGGCGGTGGAGGTGTCCCAGGTGGGGTTGACCGCGCCGGTCCAGGAGAGGTTTTTCGGGAGGGCGTTGGGCGAGATGAGGACGCCGAAGGTGCTGGTAAAGGTGTAGCCGCCGCTGGTGACGGAGAACGTGAAACCGCCGAGGCCGGAGGTGTTTTGGGTGGGGATGTAGTGGACGAGGTAGCCGCCGGTGCCAGACTGGGTGAGCGCGCCGCCGGTGACGCCGGTGACGGTGAAGGTGACGCCGACGGGGAAACCGTCGGTGTAGCGGCGCAGGTCGAGGTCGAGCGCGGTGGGCAGGAGGGCGGTGTTTTTGGCGGTGAAGGCGTGAGGCAGCGCGAGCCAGTTGAGGTAATCCTCGACGTTGGTGTAGCCGGAGGCGGACGTGGTGGGGCCGTCGGTGGCGAGGGCGGCGTTGAGTCCCTTGGCGGATTCCCAGTCGTCGGACATGCCGTCGCGGTCGGTATCGATGGGGGCGAGGCCGCCGGCGATGGTGCCGAAGCCGCCATTGGAGAGGCCGGTCTGGGTCTCGCTGGTGTAGAGCCCGCCGCCGGGGCCGACGGAGCCAGGGCCGGTGCCGGTGGTGCCGAGGCCGAGGGTTTTGACCTGGGCGACGACGAGGGCGTCCATCTCATCGTGCGGGAGGGCACCGGCGGCGCAGTTGTTGTAAACGACGGCGTTGGCGGTGGAGAGAGGCGGGGTGGCGGAGGCGAGGAGGGCGGTGGTGACGGCGGACCACGGCGAGGTGAGGATGGTGCCGCCGCCCTGGTAGCCGGGCATGGGCACGGTGTTGGAGCCGTTGAGCGCGCCGTCGAGACTGGTGTCCTTCAGGTTGCCCGAGTAATACATGCTCTGGTTGTTATCGATCTGATACCAGGTGTTGCCGCCGCCGGAGGAGGCGGGGCCGCAGATGAAGTAGTTGTTGATGATGTCGTGCTTGAAGGGGGTGCTGGTGTGGGTGGTGTAGCCAGCGGAGTGGTTGTAGATGGTGTTGTTGATGTAGATGGTGTTGTCCTTCGCGAGCGGCTGGCGGTTGTGGCCGTTGGCCCAGATGTTGAAGAACCAGGAGAAGTTGCCGCCGACGCACTCGGTGTGGGCGCCGAACTGCTGACCGATGGGGTTGGCGATGATGGTATTCTGGACCGTGATGTTGGTGGACGGGTAAGTGCTATCGCCGACGGCATCGATGTTGTTCCACTTCGCGAACTCGAGGGAGCTGTGATCGACGATGATGTTGGAAGCGCGGTAGAAACTCAGGCAGTCGTCGGTGCTCGGGCTGGGGCTGCCGGGACGGATGCGCACGAAGCGGCAGATAATGTTGCTGCGGTTGGCGAAGGAGATCTCGGCACCCTTGAAGGCGATGCCGTCGCCGGGGGCGGTCTGGCCGGCGATGGTGAGGTTGCCCGCCGTGCTGACGGCACTGGCGAGGGTGATGTAGCCGCCGACATCGAAGACGATGATACGGTTGGACGAGCTAACGGCATCGCGGAAGGAGCCGGCGCCGGAGTCGTTCAGGTTAGTGACGTGATAGACGGTGCCGCCGCGCCCGCCGGTGGCGGCTGCGCCGAAGCCGAGCGCGCCGGGGAATGCGGTGACGGCATGGGCGGTGGCAGCGAGGCCGAGCGAGGCAAACGCCGTGACGAGGCGGCGGAAAGCACGGGACGTAAAAACAATAGACGGGGTATGCATGGACCGGACAGGACGAGGGGAAGAGTGCGCACCCGGAGGATCTGGGAATGATTCCGGGGGCGTAACCCCGGTCATGAGCGCAAGACGCACCTGAGACGAACACTCTGAAGTCGAACCGTCTGAATTTTCGCTTTTCGCTGTCGGTGAAGACAAAGCGATGCACGGGTTTCCGCTGGGATGAACAATCAAGCGTAACGCTTTGGCGGTGGCCCGCCCACCAAGCCGCCATCGTCCGGCACGGCTCGGCTCAGGTCATGTCAACCGGGACGGTGGAAACGGCTTCCTCAATTGTCGTCAGGCCGTCCTTGACCTTGAGCAGGCTGTCCTGGTGGAGCGATTTCATGCCGCCGCGCATCGCGATTTTCTTCAATTCGGCGGTTTCATACCCCTTGTTGATGCCCTCAATAAGCTCGTTGTTGGTAACCATGAGTTCATGGATGCCGACGCGGCCCTTGTAACCGGAATTGCCGCACTTGGCACAGCCCTTGACCTTGGCTTTGTAAATCGGTCCGGTCCAGCCGATGGCGTTCAGTAGAATCTCTTTTTCTCGACCCTCGGGTTCATATTGCACCCGGCAGGTTTTGCAGACGCGACGCATGAGGCGCTGCGCACAGACACAGAGCAGCGAAGAACTGATCATGAAGGGCTCGATGCCCATGTCGGTGAGACGTGCGATCGTGCTGGAGGCATCGTTGGTATGCAGCGTCGAGATAAGCAAATGCCCGGTGAGCGCGGCCTCGACGGCGATCCCGGCTGTTTCTTTATCGCGAATTTCACCCACCAGAATCACGTCGGGGTCTTGACGCAGGTATGCGCGCAAGGCGCTGGCAAAGGTAAGGCCTATCTGGCGATGCATCTGCATCTGGTTAATACCGGACAAAGTGTATTCGATCGGGTCCTCAGCCGTGCGGATGACGATCTCGGGCGAGTTGATCTCGCCGAGAGCGGAGTAGAGAGTCATAGACTTGCCCGAGCCAGTGGGCCCGCAATGCAGGATCATGCCGTAGGGCTGTCTTATGCACTTGCGATATTTTTCCAGATTGGCCTCGGAGAAACCGAGTGCAGGCAAGGGCAAGGTCGACTTCTGCTTGTCAAGAATACGCATGACAATGCCCTCGCCATAGTTGAGCGGAGCAGTGGAGACGCGCAGATCGATATCGATGCTCTTTTTGGTAAATTGTTTAAAGACGATGCGACCGTCTTGAGGGAGGCGACGCTCGGCAATATCGAGATTGCACATGATCTTGAGGCGGGCGACCAGGGCCGGGCCGACCTTGTGCGGGAGACGCAGTTTTTCATGACAGACGCCGTCTATGCGATAGCGAACGATGACCTGCTTTTCCCACGGCTCGATATGTATATCGGAGGTGCCGGAAAAGTAGCCGTCCTCTATGATACGGTTGGCAAGCTGGACGATAGGAGCTGACTCCTCAGTGACGTCCTCGGTCGTAGCGTCTTTATCTTCGGCAGCGAAATCCACGCCGATTTGCGAGACGACATCGTCAAACCCGGTGGCGCGCGAGTGATCTACGAACAACTTCTCCCGCAAGTCGCTTTCCCGCGCAAGCAAACGAACAACACGTTTACCGCAAAGCTCCGAAGCTTTTTGCGAAACTGAAATTTCGAAGGCGCTGGCAACGGCCAGGAGAAGGAAATCACCCGCAAACCCGACCGGGAGACATAGGTTTTGCTTACAAAAATCCTGGGGAAGACGCTCGAACGTCGTATTTGTAATGCGAAAGCGCGAAGGGAAAAAGGGCGCGAGGTTATACGCGCGGGCTTTGGCGACCAGTAACTGGGTGGAAGTGATCGCAAATGTTCCATTGAGGAGTCTGTCGAGCTCCTCGCCGGAGATTTCGTCAGGACGTCGAGTGATGGTATCAACCTGCTCGTAGGTGAGCCGTCCTTGAATTTGCAATTGCTGGACGAGCTGGGACTGGAGTTTGCCTAGTGGCATCGGAAAAATAAAATGCGTTAAAGAATCAACGTCGGATAAAATACTCAGACTTTGGTCGTTGAAATGCGCTCGAGCGCATCGGCGATAGCCTCCAAGGTGGCGCCATACCAGATGATCTGACTGCCGTAATGTTTTTCCCAATAAACACGCACGGCAGGGCTGAGATAGTAGGCGGTCGCTATAAGGATGAAATCCTCCTCACGATCAAAGGGCAGGCTCCAGGTCGCCCAGCAAGCAGGGAGATTGAGATTATTCCTGATGTCATCGGAACCCTCGTAACTTTGCAAATCAACCAGCCCGATATGGTATTCATCCATGCAATACTGCAACACGTCGTGCTCGTTGAGGACCTTGAGTTCATACGCAAGAACGCCAAGCAAGGTGCATTGGCGGGCAGGCGCGGATGATATGAGATCGAGAAGCTTCTCATTTCCACCTTCAAGCTGGTCTATGGTGATGAGATTGGCGTCAACAAGACTGGCGCCAAGAAGACGGTTGGCCCGCATGAGGATGGAGCGGACTTCAGCGGTAGTGGAAGCGGTGACGGCCATGAGAGATAAAAAAGGAAACAGGCGCGGTGATTTATCAAGTGACTAGGCGGACAAACGGGGACGAGACATAACATGCGGCTTGCCTCCATGGGCAATAACCCGGGTGCGAAGGGCGATCTTCAGTTCCTCAAGCCCGGTGCCGTCGAGACAAGAGATCTTCAGAATATCGACCTTATACTTCTTCTTGAAAGCGGTGAGGTTCTTCTTCGCGGCGGGCAGATCGACCTTGTTGGCGACGACGACGCGGGGTTTTTTGAGCAGCTTGGGATCATAGGCCTTTAACTCGGCGAGCAAGGTGGCGTAGTCCTCGCGTGGATCGCGATCGTCTGCGCCGGCCATATCGAGGAGGAACATCAGCAAGGTGCAGCGCTCGATATGACGGAGAAACCTGTGCCCGAGGCCGCGATTATCGCTGGCACCCTCTATGAGTCCGGGCACGTCGGCGAGCAGAAGCCGGTCGTAAGTTTCAGGAAACTCGATCACGCCGATCTGTGGATGCAGGGTCGTGAAAGGATAAGCCGCAGCCTTGGGCCGGGCCTTGGTGATCTTGCGGGTGAGAGAGGATTTACCGGCGTTGGGAAACCCCACGAGTCCGATGTCGGCAATAGACTTAAGCACGAGGCGGAAGTTACCGATTTCGCCCGGATGCCCGGGGTTGGCATTGCGCGGAGCGCGGTTGGTTGAAGTTTTAAAATGGGGATTACCCCAGCCGCCATTACCTCCGGCACAGAGCACGATACGTTGCCCGTCCTCGGTGATCTCGGCGACGTTATCGCCTGTCTCGTCGTTGATGACAATCGTGCCGAGGGGCATACGGAGAACAGCGGGCTTGCCCTCGCGACCGTGGCAGTCTTTGCCCTGACCGTTTTCACCGCGCTCGGCGTTCCAGTGAGGCTTGTATTTGTAGTCGATGAGATGATTGGTGTCGTGGTCACCAATCAGGATGACATCGCCACCCTTGCCCCCGTCGCCGCCATTGGGGCCGCCCCAGGGCTCGTATTTTTCGCGGCGAAAACTCACGCAGCCGCGACCGCCGTCACCGGCTTTAACTTTGATTACACACTCGTCGATAAACATGAGGGATTATGGTGCAGTCCTCGCAAGGGAACTCAACAAGAGGTTTTAAAGTATCTTTGCCGGTCGATTATCAGAGCATTAGGCGCACCTCTTCATTCGCGGCACGGACCCGTTCCGCCAGGGTGCAAACGACATGGCGATGCAACTTCAAGGCGAGCGAGGGATGCGTCCTTTCCAGTTCTTGAACTCGAGATTGGTTGAATCGTAGCACGCGGGACTCGATGTCCGCCACTATATCGGCGCTGCGCGGAGCGCGGGTGTAGAGCCCCATTTCTCCCAATATGGTGCCCGCGCCATAGCTGCGGAGGCGCTTCGATGTGCCTTGATCATCGACATGCAGATAGACGCTCAGGCGACCGGACTCGACCAGGAACATCGAGTCGCTGGCATCCCCTTGAACCGCCACCCTGGCCCCGGCCGGCAATACCTCCGACTCAAAACACGCGGCCAGTTCGCGCCGTTCATCGGGCTCGAGAAAACCATCGATACGCGGTGTGTCTGCCTCGGAAGCAGTTAAACCGACGATGAGATTATCCTCACACCACTCCAATCCGTGATCGAGATCCGAGAAGCAATGCATGCCGGGACGGTTGAGATCGAACGAACTACGACGCAGCACGGTCTCGATCTGCGGGCTTAGCCCGGTGAAAATCAGCTCGATGCCGGCGCCGTGACAAAGTCGTTGCAGTTTGTTCAGCACCAGAGTGGCGGAGCCGTCCGCGCCATGCACCAAACGGAAATCGAGCAAAGCATAACGCGTGCGACCGAGATTGGCGCGAACATGCTCCAATACATGGTTGGCCGTGCCGAAAAAGAGCACGCCTTGCAAAACGAAACCGTGCAAAACATCGCCATGCGCCCGAAGCCAGGCCAGGTGCTCCGCTGATCGCTCAACATTGGAGCGACGAGTCTCGCCGTTAAACGAGTATTTGATGGTGGCACTGCGACCAAGCGTCACGATGAAGCTGAGGCATGCGATCACGATGCCGATCGTGACGCCCTGCACCACGCCGAGGGCGGCGATAGCCACGAGAATCACCAGCGCCACGAGATGATCGACCCCGAGCATACGTTTGCGCGCCTCGATCGTCCAAGTGGAGAGCAGCCCGAGGCCGAGGAAGGCGATGAGCCCGGTCAGGACCGGCTTGGGCAGATAGCCCACGCCGCCGGGCGCGACCAGCATCAAGGCGGCCATGAAAAACACCGCGAAACGAGCCGCCCAGGGAGACGAGGCGCCGGCGTGCAGATTAAGCATGCTGCGGTTGAAAGCGTTCAACCCCACCATGCCGCCGACGAGGCCGGAGAGCACGTTTCCCAGCCCCACCGCGCGCAACTCCCGGTCGGCGTCGGCCTCGCGCTCGGTCGCCACCTCCAGGCTGGTCGTGTTGAGCAGGATGCCGATCGCGACCACGACGCTCATCGCGACAAAGTCCCTGGCGTGATGCAGCAGGACATCCCACCGCACGTCTGCGTAATGGATATTAAATACATTTTTATACTCGCCGAGGCGCAGCGGCTCCAGCAGCAAGCCCAGGCCGCGCGCCGCGGCAACATCCAGGCCCAGCGCCGCGCGCGCCGCATGGAAAAGCCCCACCGCGACCAACAGCACGACCGGGATGACCAAATAATGCCGGATGCGACGGGTAAAAAACAACAGGGCGGCGGCAACGAGCACGGCCGCGACGGAAGCCAGCGGATGCACCGCCGCGACGCGGTCGAACGCATCGGACGAAATGCGCACGCCGGTCAGCATCCGGTAGGCGCCGGTCAGCAAAAGGTAGCCCGTGCCCGCCATGAAACCACCGACGACAGGATAAGGAATATAGCGCACATAACGCCCCCAGCGCCGCAGCCCTATACCCTGCAGGATCAGGCCGCAGCCGACCGAGGACAGGAAAACAAACATCAGCACGGTGGGCAGCAGATGCGGGGAACCCGGACCTTCGGAAGCCAGCACCTGCGCGGTGATCAGCGCGAGCGTGGCGGCCAGAATCGCAGATGGATTGGCGTCGGGACCGCCCACGCTAAAAAAGAGCGAAGTGCGCAGGGACAGCACCAACATCAGCACCATGCTGCCGACCAGCGCGGCGAGCAGGGCGCCGCCGACGAAGGGCTCCAGCGGTCCGCAAAAAATCAACTGCGCGAAGCTGCCTGCGAAGGCGAGGGAGACAAAAGCGGTGACGGCACCCGCCACCAGGTTGGGCAACAAAGCGACCGGACGGACTGGGTCATGGGCCATGTTAAATACGGGAGGCGTTTACTGACGCTCATCCCGATGAGGATTCCTGAGACGATCCTGCCCCCGCCGCCGGCCCCTGTCGATACGTCGCGGGGGATATTTTCACTTCGCGCCCGGCGTGGCTCAGAGATGCAGCTTCAGGCCGTTGCGCAGGTAGGTGGGCACATCGAGGTCGGCGCCCTCGTAAAGGTTGCGGTCCGACTTCTCAAACGTGCCGCGGGTCTCGTGCTCGGCAAAGGTGAACTCGTTTTGCGCGACCGGCGCGGAGGAGATTTTTTTACCGCGCGCGGGCATGCTGAAAACCTCGCTGAAAAAGCGGCCGCCAGTCGGGGTGGCGACGGGCGCGGACTTCTCGGCGGCACCCCGGGGCGAGGTGGCATCGGAGGCGGACAACTGCTCGACCTCGACGACGGACGCGGAAAGGACGGCGCGGGCGCGGGCGGCGGCCGGCCCACGGCGGGGAGCGTAAACGCGGCTGCCGGTGTCGCTGGTGCCGAGCACCATCAGCTCGACGCGCCCCTGGCAGTTTTCGTCGATGACCGCGCCCATGATGACGTGCGCGTCCTTTCCAAACTGCTCGGTGACAGCGCTCATGATCTCGTTGACCTTGGGTAAAGTGAGGTCGGTGCCGCCGACGATGTTGACCAGCAGGCGATCCGCCTTGCGGGCGAACTCGGGGGTGGCCAGCAGCGGGCACAGTTTGAGGTTTTCGAGGGCGTCGGCCACGGGATCGGGGCCGGAGCCGGTGGCGAGGCCGAAGAGGGTTTTACCACCGCGGGTGTGGAAGGCTTGGCGCAAGGTGGCAAAGTCGAGGTTGATGAGGCCGGTGCGGAAGAGCATCGACCATACGGACTTGATACCGCGACCGAGCCACTCGTCGGCGCGGGCGAAGGAATCGAGCACGGTCTCGCCCTCGGCGGCCTCCTGAAGCAGCAAATCGTTGGGCAGTGGGATGACGGCGTCGCAGACCTTGCGCAGGGCGGCGAGCCCCTCGTCGGCCTGTTTGGCGCGACGGCCGCCCTCGAAGCTGAAGGGCAAGGTGACAAAAGCGATGACCAGCGCGCCCTGCTCGGCGGCGATCTCGGCCACGGTCGAGGCAGCGCCGGAGCCGGTGCCGCCGCCCATGCCGGCGACCAGGAAGATGAGGTCGCAGTCCTTGACCACGGCGGCGATCTTCTCGCGATCCGACTCGGCCGCCTGTCGTCCAAGATCGGGATCGGCGCCAGCGCCGAGGCCGCGGGTGACGGCCGCGCCGAAGAGCACCTTATCCTGCACCGGCGAAGCCGCGAGCGCCTGAGCATCGGTGTTGAGCACCGCCATCTGGAGACGGTCGAGATTCTCCATCTTAAGACGATCAACCGCATTTGCGCCGGCACCGCCAAGGCCGACCACTTTGATCGCGATGCGACGATCAGTGAGCAAGTCGGCGGAAAGGGGCAGCGGCATCTCGGAAAATGTATCAAAGGATGACATGGCGAAAGTGGTGAGGGTGGCGGTAGCGGCGGTTGACGAGGGCGACGGTTTAGAGGCGGGCGAAATTGTCCACTGCCTGGCGGACCTTGCTGAAAAAACCCGGAGGACGGGAATTTGTTTCCTCGACCTGCTGGGTCAGGCCCTGATGCAGGAGACCGAGCACGGTGCTGTATTGGCCCTGGCGGAGATTTTCGGAAACCTCGACGCGAGGCTGGCCGAGGCGGGCGGACACCTCGAACACCCGGGAGGCGGCGTCCTCGATGCCGGGCAGGACGGACGTCCCACCGGTTACAACTACGCCGGAAAGTGTCTCGGCCGGGGTGTAGAGGGTGCCGAGTTTCTTGCGGACGATCTCGAAAATCTCACGAACACGAGCGGTGGTGATCTGCTCGATGGTCATGCGCGGGAAGTGGCGGTCGCCGATGCCGTGATCGCCGTTGAGCCAGACCTGGTCCTCGCGATCTTTGGCGGCGAGGGTGGCGCGACCATGCAGCGTCTTAATTTTGTCGGCCTGGCCCTCGGTGATACGAAGGCCAAGGGAGAGGTCGTTGGTGAGATGGGAGCCGCCGACCGGTAACACGCCGGCGATGAATGCGCGGCCATGACGGTAATAGGCATAATCCGTGGTTCCGGCGCCGATATCGATGACAAGAATGCCATGATGCCGCTCTTCGGGCGTGGTCAGGATATTACCGCTGGCAAGACCAGAGAGCACTAGCTGCGAGACGGGCAGGTTGAAATTGCGGATGATATGAATGTTGTCCGCGATACGATGCCGGTCGCCATGCACATGCCAGATGCCGACGGAAAGCCGATTTCCGCGAATGTCTTCGGGCGATGCCACCAAGGTGCCGTCGAGATAATAGGGGCGGCGCAAATAGTGAACGTTACAGCGTTCGGGCGGCAGGGCCTTAGACTTGGCGATGTTTTGCACGCTTTCGATGTCGAACTGGGAAACACGTCCTTCCAGCCCCCCGACATTGACGGCGGCCTCGTGGTAAAATCCATCGATATGACCGCCGCTCTGCGCGAGAAACACCTGTTGCAAACGGGCGCCGACACTCTGTTCGGCAGCGACGATGGCGCGATGAGTGGCTTCGCCGGCGGCAGGACAGTCAATAACGGTTCCCTTGACGACACCGCGGGATGGATGTTCGCCGAGGCCGATGACATTGAGACGGGAACCGGAGATCTCGCCGACGAGAACGGTGATTTTTGAAGTGCCGATTTCGACGGCGCCAACGATGCGAGATTTAGTTATCACGGCTGCTGTGTGGGACGGGAGAGGATTGCGGACGGAAAAAGGTATATGTAGTCGGAGCAGTCTTGCCGCTATGATCGCCGGCGGATGCGACGGCGGCGCTGGAGCGCGAAGACTTGGCCCCGGCTGGAACTGACACCGAAGCCTCAAAAGCAACCGGAACCTGCCGGCCTCCGAGCGACAGATTGATAGAGCGAACGGTCTGCTGCGAGCCCGGCCGCGAACGCAACTCGTCGAGGATGTAATCGAGTCGGGCCAGTTGCTGGAAATAACCTAGCTCCGCCTGGGCCCCGAAATATATCTCCGCAACCTCGGCCGTGCTCACGACAATAAGCCTATCACGTGAGTAGCGGACAAGGGACACGCTGTGGAATGAACGAGCCAACGCCGGAGCGGTGGAGCGAGCGGTGCCCAACAAATCGGAAACCGCAAGAAGTCCGTCGATGCGCGCGAAACCGCGGCCCGAGGCATCACGCGAAAGCTGCACCCCGTCCAGCCAGGGAAGACCGGCAACGAGCGCCTCGTCATATCCCTCGCCGGTGAACACGGCACCGTCACGCGCCACAAAAAGCGAAGCTCGACCGCCGTCCTCAACCCTAAGCACCGGACTACGCTCCTCCATGACAACCGTTATCACGTCGGGAAACCGGCGTGTGACGACCGCAGTGCGAACCTGCCCGCTGGCTAGCAGCCGCTCCTTTAATGCGACTAAATCGAGCGTCATGATCCCGACGCCGGGTTTGACGGCGAGGGTGCGTTTAACCCAGGCAAGATCGAGCACTCCGTCCGTGCGCGCCACGATCTCGCGCAACGGCACGGTGTCGGAGGGACCGGCGAGTCCGCTTGGATTGTCGCGCCAGGTGCGGAGCGCCATGTATCCAGCAAGTAATGACGCGAAGGCCAGCCCCGCAAGGGTCCAGAAACGCACGGCGGACATGACGACACGCCGACGCCCGGTTCGGTTCACCGGACGCGGAGCTGCGGCCTGGGGGATATCCCTCCAGGTGCCGGCGGTCGGATGCGGGTATGCGGTTGCTGAGCTCATGTATTCGCTAAAAGACGTGTCGCCTGCAAACGGTGCACGGCCGGGCCCACCAGCTCCCGGACCAACGCGGTGAAATCAAGTCCCGCGCAACGTGCGCTCATCGGTAGAAGACTGGTCTCCTTCATGCCGGGTAGCGTGTTGATTTCCAGCAGATAAAACTCTCTTTTAGAAATTAATATAAAATCGACCCGTGCATAGTCGCGACAGCCGCAAGCGGCGAATGCAGCTTCGGCCGACCGCTGGACGGCCAGGGCGACGTCTGCCTCCAAGGGAGCAGGTGCGAAATACTCCGTGGCCCCCTTGGTGTATTTGCTCGCGAAGTCATATACACCGGAGCGGGGACGGATTTCGATGACGCCCATCGCCTTGCCGCCTAGCACGCCGACCGAGAGCTCTCGCCCCACAAGACGGGGCTCGGCAATCCAGTTTCCGTCGAAAATGACCGCAAGTGCGGCGACGATCTCTTCTTTCCCCTCCGGCAACGCCAGGCCTACGCTGGAGCCCTGATCATTAGGTTTCAGAACCACTCTTTCGCCGAGGGCGGCAATCAAGTCCGCTGCTTCGGGACGGGTGGCGGCAGTAAATGTCAGATCCGCCGCCACACGCACACCAGCCCGGGCGGCGGCACGCTTGGTGGCGGCCTTGTCCATCGTGAGAGCGGAAGATGCACTGTCACAGCCGGCGTAAACCACCCCGGCCGCATCGAGCAGTGCCTGCATCCCGCCGTCTTCGCCAAAAGTGCCGTGCAAGGTCGAAAACACCACGTCGCGGGCAGGATCCAGGCCCAAGGGTAAGACGGGGGCGGTAACGTCGATCAGGCGCGTAGGCCAAAGTCGGGCCAGCGCTTGAGCCGAAGCGGCGCCGGACCCGAGAGAAACAGCGCGTTCGGAGGATACGCCTCCGGCAAGCACAGCGATTTGCGGGAAAAATCCCGTTGCACTGGGTAGGTTGGAGGTGGTGGAGGGTGCGGCGGACATGCGAAAAATCAGAGAACATCCCTCCAATCTCGACCGTAGAGCAGAACCTCAGGCTCGAGCAGGACACCGTGCGCTTTTTTGACCTGTGCTCGTATACGGCGAACCAGCGCGATCACATCTGCGGCGCGGGCGTGATCGTGATTAACAATAAAATTGGCATGAACCGGCGACACCGCGGCGTCACCCTCACGCGCCCCTTTTAGCCCGGCGTCGTCGATCAACCGACCGGCGGAATCGTTGGGCGGGTTTTTGAAAATACATCCGGCCGATGGTTCGCGTGGCTGGGTTTTTCTTCGCTTGTCCCGATAGGCATCAATCTGGCTGGCAATCGCGGGACTCGCAACCCCGGTGGAAACAGGTCGAAGCACGGCATAGGTGGCGACAGCGGATTCAAGCTCGGCGCAGTGCCGGTAATCGATGTGCATAGCCGTCTTCGCCACGACATGTCGTTCGCCAGTCAAGGTGACGAACTCCACGCTCTCGACGACATCGAACATCCAACCTCCCATCGCACCCGCATTCATGCGCAATGCTCCGCCAACGTTGCCGGGGATGCCTTCCAGAAACTCGAAACCAACCAGTCCGGCCTTGGCGGCAAGCCCGCAAAGATTCTTTAGACGCAGACCGGCCCCGACACGCAAGAGTCCGTCACCGAGCGGGGAAAAACTCTCCCAAAACGAATGCCTGAGGCTTACGACAAGCGCTTCCACACCTTCGTCCGGCACGAGCAAATTCGAGCCTCGTCCGAGCGGCAGCAAACGCAGCCCGATCTGATGTGCCGTGCGGATCAATGCGGTTAGATCGCTTTCATTGGCAGGCTCGGCATAAAGCCGGGCGGCACCTCCGACACCGAGTGTCGTCTTTCCTGCCAGCGGCACCTCGCGCGTTACAGCAGTGTCGCGTGAAACTTGGACCGACAAAAACGCGGCGACCCTGTCCCACCACGCCGCCTGATCGAAGGTGTCCAACCAAACACGAGCCGATAGATCCAAATCGCCCGCGCCTACGATCGCCACCAGATCCCCGGGGCATAATTCTGAAGAGAGACGGGCATAAACCGACGCATGATTTCCGCCCATATACACTACTGGTAACCGGGGTTGTGCTACGCGGATTGCAGCGGCGAGGTCGGAGGTCGAACCACCGACTAAGGGAGCCTCCCCTGCCCCGTAAACATCCAGCAAATAGAGTGCATCGGCTCCGGCCAGGGCGGCTGAAAAGTCCTGCAAAAACTGAGCGGTTCGGCTGTAGCGATGCGGCTGAAAAACAACCCTTAAACGACCCGCGCCCGCTACGCGCCCTCGTAAGCCGGCAAGCAATGCCGCTATCTCGGCAGGATGGTGGGCGTAGTCCTCGATGACTACATAGGCGGAACCTGCTGCAAGAATCCCCTGGCGCCGGCGGACTCCTGAGAAATTCGCGAGCAAATCTGACTGCAAAATAACCCCCGCAAGATGGGTAGCGGCGAAGGCGGCGGTGGCATTGAGGGCATTAAAAGCTCCGAATGCGCGCACCTTTGCGCCATCAATCGTAAACCGGCCTCCCAGGTTGAGCCCGATATGTTCCGCACCGTCCAAGCGATGGGCAACGAGAGCGTAGTCACCACCCTCACCAAAAGTATAAATACCGGACCGTCCTTTTGCCGCGCGGGCTGAAAGCGCGCAGGCGGCATTGATCAATACCGGTCCGGTCGTTCGCGCAATCAGTCCGGCGAAAGCCGCCTCCAACTCCACTTGCGAGCGATAGTGGTCGGGGTGATCCCAATCCATGTTTACCAGCACGGTGAGCGCGGGCGAAAATCTGCCAATGGTGCCGTCGCTTTCGTCAACCTCCGCCACGATCCACTCAGTCGTCCCGGCAGCAGCGGGCGCAATTTTTTCATCGGTAAAAAGTCCTCCACCCACATAGCCGACATCGATCCCGGCGGCGCGAAATGCCGTAACAAGCATCGCCGTCGTAGTCGTTTTTCCGTGTGAACCACAGACTGCGATCAAGCGGCGGTGACGCGACAACTCGGCGAGCAGTTCGCCGCGACGAACCACCGGAAGACCACGCGCTCGGGCGGTGACCAGAGCGGGATGAGTGGGCGCAAGCGCAGAGGAGGCGACCACGAGCTCCACGTCATTCGGTATCTCGTCAGGAGCGACGAGACGAACGCCTGCCCGAATCAGCTGATCTACCATCGCAGGGTTCTGCGAATCGTCCCCACCGCTAACCTGGAAGCCCGATCCAGCCAGATAAATCGCCAAAGGCCCAAGGCCCATCCCGCACACGCCCAGCGCGTGCACAGCCTGCGGCGAGCGATCGAAAAGCGATGGCGGCATGACGGTGCTCGTGCGCATCAGGTCAAATGCGATGCCGCGGAGGCAGTTGTCCCGTGTGACCGAGAGGGCGGGATGACGATATTCCGTTCAATATCATCAAGAATGAAATCAAGCGAAGCGGCGGCATCGAGGCGGGCGAGCCCGGCGCGGAATGCATCCAACCTGGCCGCATCAGTCACTAGTCCGGCGGCAAGTTCCGTCAATTCGCCCAAACGTTCCTGAGGCAGCACCACTCCCCCGCCCTGCTCGGCGAAATACATTGCGTTGGCGCGTTGGTGATCGTCCGCCGCCTGCGGAAAAGGGATCAGCACCGCCGGAACACCGATACGAGCGAACTCGGCAAGACTTCCGGCACCTGCACGCGCCACGACTAAATCAGCGGCCGACAACAATGACGCGACATCGTCGCAAAACGGTATCGTCACAGAGCGCAGGCATTCCGTCCCAGAACCGGCGTGATCCGTAAACTCGGCCACACCTTTGCCCAGTCCGGTGACACAGGCGAGCTGGATGCCAATCGCAGCAAGACCTGCCGCGGATTCACGGGCCCATACATTCAGCGGCGTTGCACCCTGGCTGCCCCCGAAGACCACCAGGACCTTGAAGCAGGGATTAAGACCTAATGAAGAAACCGCCTGCTCCCTGGATCGCCGCACAATCTCACGGCGGACAGGCAGCCCGGCAAAACGCAGCTTCGTGGAAACCGAACAGGGCAAACCAACTTCCGGCGGCAGATAAACCCGACGGGCAAAACGCGCCAGATGCCGGACGGACTTTCCAGGAACGCGGTTTGCCTCATGCAAAGCAACCGGCACATCACGGGCGACTCCCGCGAGAACGATACTCGCCGTGGTAAACCCCCCGAAGCCGACTATGGCGGCCGGACGCTCCGCAAGCACAAGCCGGCGTCCG
>JBEGTN010000015.1:0-3370 GCA_041179405.1 Verrucomicrobiota bacterium | reverse complement strand
GCCGCCGCCAAGGCCGACGCCAAGTCGAGCACTGACGGTGCCGGAGCGCCGGGCCGTGCTTGATGTCCTGCAGTAACCGCCCGATGGAGCGGTGGTGGCGGGGGCCCGGAGGTGTGAGAGGATGGCGAGGCGAGATCCCCGCGGGATCAGCCAACGGCGGTGGGGGTCCAGCGATCGGGTAGCAGCTCGTCGAGGCGGGCGGTGGGCCAGCCGTTTTGGATCTTGTCGATGACGTCGGTGAGGTAGGCGAGCGGGTTGACGTCGTTCATGTGACAGGTGCCGAGGATCGTGTAGGCGGTCGCGATTCGCTCGGCGCCCTTGTCCGAGCCGGCAAAGAGGTAGTTCTTGCGGCCAGTGGCCACCCTGCGGAGTTGACGTTCGACTTCGCCGTTGTCGATCTCGAAGCGACCGTCGCTGAAACACAGGCGCCAACGTTTTTCTTGATTGGTGGCGTACCTCGTCGCCGCGTGCGCCAGGGTGCCGGGCACCACCGTCCTGCTGACGTCGTGAATCCAGCGATACATGTCGTCGAGAATCGGCAGCGACTGATCTTGTCGACGCGCGTGGCGCGCAGCGGTGGTCAGTCCCTCGGCTTTGCACTCGGCTTCGATGCGATAGATTTTGACGAAGAAGGCCATCGCGATCGCGCCGCGCGCGTCGCCGGCATTTGCCGCTTCTTCGAATTTTCGCCGAATATGCATGCCACATCCGAGCCGTCGCCCTTCGTCGACGTCGGGATCCATGCCTTCGGGCGACTCGAGGACCTGGTCGAATCCGGCGTAGCCGTCGCCCTGCAAGTGGCCGCGGAAGTTCCGCAGAAAGTCCGTCGGATGTTCGGCCTTCCAGTCGGGCGCGTATTGAAAGACCACGCTGCGCCCAGCCACGTAGGCCCACAAATGTCCGCGTTTTACGCCGTTCGGGTGATCGCGGTCGAGGACCCGAAGCCCGGTGTCGTCGGCGCGGATGTACGAATCGCCGACGACGTGACGGCGTAGTCGGTTGGCGATCGGCACGATGATGTCGGCGGCGAATGCGGCCCAATCGCCGAGCGTCGATTCCGACAATGAAACGCCGGCCCGCTTGTAGGCTTGCGCTTGCCGGTAAAGCGGCATGCCATCCTGACCCTTACTGGTCAGGATGTTCGCCAGAAGTCCGGGCCCCGGCAGGCCGCGCTCCATCACCTTCTCGCTTGGCGCCGTGGTCACGCCCGTGTCGCAGTTCGGGCAGGCGACCTTCTCCCGTTCCTGCTCGATGATCTTGAAGTGGGCCGGGATGAATTCGAGGATTTCGCTTTTGATGTATCCGATGCACGGCCGGGGCTTTCCGCAGCCGGAACACGTCTTCTCGACGTCGGACACCGACACGCGGCGCTTCTCGCGTGGAAGATTGTCGGGCAATTCCCGGCGCGGCTTCCGGCCGCCGAGTTTCTTCGGCAGTTCTGAAGGCGTCGCGACGAGACCTTTCGCGTCGTCGTCGTCGGCTTCGCCAAGAGCGCCTTCCGGCACCATTTGTCCGAGGCTCGCCAGCAGCAGCGATAGTTGGGCCGGATCGATCTTCTCGCTCTTGCGGCCGTACAGCTGCCGCAACGCCTTCTGCAGCCGCGCCACCAGTTGCGTGTTGTTGTTCCGCGCGCCCACCAGCAGTCCCAGCAACATCTCAATCACGTCGTCGACGCGGCCTTCGGACGCCATCGTCTTCAAGCTCGTTCGAAGCGCTTCGATGTCGTCGGTCTGGGGAGGCGTCGACGGAGAAGTCACAGCATTGTCCGCGCGGTGGTGATGGCGGTGTTCTGTACAGGTCGCGATCTCGGCGGGCAAGAATAATTCGCGCCTTCCGTCGGGGTTTCTTTCATCGGCCGCCACCGCTTGAATCTCTTCGCGCTCGACAGGTCGATCCCCTCGAGAATCAGCGCCAATTCTGCCGCTTCCATCTCGACGTACGCTTCGCCGTCCTCCGTGCGGTGAACAAAATGGAACGTCCCACGGGCCAGCTTCTTCGCGATGATGCAGTACCCGGTTCGATCCCAGAATAGACAACGGACCTGCGTTCGTCGTCGGTTGAAAAACACGAACAGATCCCCGCGAAGCGGGTCCTGCCCAAAGCGGCTCTCCACCAACACAGACAGCCCGTTGAAGCTGTTCCGGAGATCCGTCTCCTTCGCTCCGACGAACACACGAACCGACGACGGAAGCGTCAGCATCCCCGCGCGCCGTCGACCACCGCGATCAGCTCCGCCACCCACTGCGCGTTCACCGGCTCGGTCCGGAGCACGCATCCGTTTCCGAATCCGATCTCGACCCGCGCCGCTGCGATGTCGCCGACCTCCGGCGCCACCCTCGTCGCCTTCGGTCGCAGCACAACGGGAAGAAATCCGGGCACCCTCGGTTTTCGCGAAACCACCGCGCGTCCCGCCGTGGTCTTCTCTTGCCGCTTCAGGAACCAGCTCCACCAGTACAGCTTCTTCGGCGCGGTCCCCGTTCGTTCACCGAACTCGGTCGCCGTCAGCCCGCTCCTCTTCCATTCTGCTACGCGCTTTGCCCAGTCCGTTCGGTTTGCCATGCCGACCACTGTGCCCGGCTTTTTCGTCCCCGGGCAGATGCTCTACATCGGGCGGTTACGCACAGCCGGGCCCACTGCGGCCCCTTCTTCGATTGGTACAACCGCGAGCACCGACACGGCGGCATCGGCCTCCTGACCCCGCACGACGTCCACTACGGCCTCGCCGATGAGCGCGTCGCCGCACGAGCTCGCGTGCTCGTTGCCGCGCACGCCGCGCATCCTGAGCGCTTTCCCGCCGGCGTGCCCACCCCGCCGCCACCGCCCACTGCCGTTTGGATCAACCCACCAACGCTGGCGCCGATCGACGCCGAGGAGACTCTCTAAACTCGAACCAACGCTGTCTCATTCTCGTTGACAGGTTCCGGCGGGTCATCGCGCTCGCCCACCTACTGGGTGGGTAACGAACTGCTAGCGACGGGCACTATCGGAATGGCAGCAGCAGAAACAGCAGTCGAAAACTCAGCCACAAGGAAACTCGCCATGCCGAAAAGCCTCACCAAACCATCGATCACCCAGCTTCGCCTCTCCCCATCCCTCACCTCCACGTCGATTGACCGAACCATTGGTCTTCATGCGACTTACATGACCCCGCGGTTCGACGAATTCGCCCGACAGCATCCCTTTGTGGGTGCCAAGATCGGTGGCGCCCAATGGACGACCAATGGGACGTGGGTGCAGGAGTTTCAGAATGCGACGGCGTACGGCACCTCTGGCGCTCTGGCCTCAGAAATTCACGAGGTCCACGGTGCGATACGGGACCGATACAGGTCCTTCGGAGGGCCCGACGGATTTCTCGGTCTCCCCATAACGA
>JBEGTN010000014.1:0-3443 GCA_041179405.1 Verrucomicrobiota bacterium | reverse complement strand
GGCTTTTACTTCACGGCGCAGGCGGATTTTTGCCGGGCCCGGGTGGCGCTGATTCACGGGCCGGGGGTGCGTTTGCCGGACGTGTTTGACACGCTCTGGCCGGCGGCGGCGGATGCGCACGCGGCGGCGGTGACGGCACCTTGGGCGGGGCGGCGCGAGCTGGTGGGCTGGTTCACCGATGACGCGCCCGGCTGGGGGGCGGCGGAAGGCTCGGGCGGACCGACCTTGTTGCAAGTTTGCCTGAGCCTGGAACCGGCGCTGGCGGCGCACCACGCGGCGTGGGAGTTCGTGCTGGCCGGGCACGGCGGCGCATCACCGGAGGTGCTCGGGAGGGTCTGGGGGCTGCCCTTGCAACATCGCGAACACTTGCGGCAAATGACCCGCGAGGGACGGGTGGTCGGCGGAGCGGCCTTCGAGGCGGATGCGCGGCGCTTTGCGAAAGAGGCGGCGCGGCGGTATTTTCAGGTAGTGGGCGCGGCACTACGCCGGCACGATCCGGAGCATCTGGTGCTCGGGTGTCGCTTCGCCGCCTCTCCTCCGGAAGGAGTGCGGGTGGCGGGCGGGTGGCCGGACATGGATGTGGCTTCGTGGCGGCTGCACGCCGGTGGGTTTCCCGCGCAGGCGGCGGCGGGCGCGGGTGAGGCGATGCCGCAGTGGGTGACGGGCGGCGGCCTGAGCCACGGTGATTTCAGGTCGCTGCCGGTGCGTGATGGCACGGGGCCCACGCGGTTGGAGCGTTTATTGCGCACGGGACGCGAGGGCTTGGTGGCGGCGTGCCGCGATCCGCGCACCGTGGGCATCGAGTGGGCGCACTGGGCGGACGGCACGGATGACGCGCCGCCGTTTGGGGCGGGATTGGTGCACGCCGACGACCATGAGGCGGTGGAGCACACGGAGCTGCTGGCGCATGTGCATGCGCGCGCAGGGGCGCTGCACGCGGCTGGGCCGACGCGTTCCGAAGTGCAGGTTAAGTAGGGTTGCGGATAGGCGTAAAGCGGGCTCGCCGAGGGCGCCGTGGGGCGGCACGATGCGAGTTCACTTTTATGCCCCACTCCGACACCGAATCCTACCTCAAGTCAAAGATCCGCACCGTGCGCAACTGGCCGCACGCGGGCATTAACTTTCGTGACGTTACCACGCTATTCCAGGACCCCGAGGCCTTTCGTGTGATGGTGGAAAGTTTTTCCCTCGATGCGACGCGGCTCGGGGTGAACCTGCTGGCGGCGGTGGACGCGCGCGGCTTTATCCTCGGCGGCGCGCTGGCCTATCAACTGCACAAGCCCTTCATGCTGGTCCGCAAGAAAGGCAAACTCCCCTTCCGGACGGTCGGGGCGGACTACGCGCTGGAATACGGCAAGGCCTCGATCGAGATCCACGAAGACGCCTGCAAGGCGGGCGACCGCGTGCTGATCGTGGATGACCTCATCGCGACCGGCGGCACGGTGCTGGCGGCGGCGAGTTTGATCCGTTCGCTCGGCGCGGAAGTCGTCGGCGTGGCGGCGGTGATCGACCTGCCGGAGCTCGGCGGCTCGGCCAAGCTGCGCGCGGCAGGGCTGGCGGTGCATGCGCTGTGCAGTTTTTCGGAGACGGAGTGACGAAGACGGAGGCCGGAGTTTCTTTTTCTTACAGCGCCTAGATCACTTTCCCCTCAACCAAAAAAGCACGGCCTTTTACCAATCACCACTAGCATTTAGACTTATGGTAGGGCGGGACCGCTGTGGCCCGCCGCGATCTTGAACCTGGAATCGCAACCGAACCGGCGCGCCCAGCGGTCACGCCCTACCTTCGAGCCAAAGTCTAAAAACAAGGGGGATTCGGTATTACCCCGTGGATCGACTCCTCATGGATTGTGGACAGCTTCAACCTTTCAGCGCCGGCAACTCGACGTAGAAGGTCGCGCCCTGGCCGTGGACGCTCTCCACCCACACCGTCCCGGCGTGCAGCTCGACCAGTTTCTTCACGATATAGAGACCTAGGCCGGAGGAGCTCTCCTTGCCGGTTGGTCGGGCGGACAATTTCTGAAACTTGCCAAAGACGCGCTTGAGGTCAGACGACTGCAGGCCGGGGCCCTCGTCTTTTACCGACAGGCGCACGCGCTCGTCCTTGCGCTCCAGACGCTCGACCGACACCCACACCCGCAGACCGGGCGGGGAATACTTGAGCGCGTTGCTGATCAAGTTATCCAGCACCTCCCGGAGGCGGCGCGGGTCGGCGTGTATATTCACCGGGACTTCCGGGAGCGTCACGCTCACGTGGATGGATTTGGCGTCGGCGTTGGGGCGATTCATGCCCACCACACCGAGCACCGCCGCACCGAAGTCCATGCACTCGGGCATCAGCCGGGGGGTGGCGGCGTCCAGTGACTCGGTGTTCATGATGTCCTCGAGGGTGGCCAGCATCGTGCGGGCGGAGGTCTGGATCATCTCGAGAAACTCCGCCTCCTCGCCCGGAGCGAGCGTGCCGCCTTCGGAACGCGCGGCGCAATGCTCGGTGAGGAGATCGGTCAATTGGCTGATGGCCCCCATCGGATTGCGCAGGTCGTGGGCGGCGATGCCGAGCAGCTCGCTCTTGCGCTCGCTGATCTCCTTCAGCTCCCGGTTGGCGATCAGCAGGGCGGCGTTGCTCGCGTGCAGTTCGTCGAGGCGGCGCGAGATCTCCCGCTCGAGGTCGAGTTTGTTGCTCGAAAGCGAGAGGTTGGATTTTTTTAACTCGTCCAGCATCGACGCCTTTTTGATCGCCTCGCCGAGCTGCGAGGCGATGGCCTGGATGAGGTCCTCGTCGTGCTCGCCAAAGGGGCTGCCGATCTTGTTGATCGCCTCCACCACACCGATCACGGCACCGGCCCGGTCATGCACGGGGACGACGAGCAGGTTCCGGGTGCGGAAGCCGGTTTTCTGATCGATCTCAGGGTTGAACTCCGCGTTGGCATAGGCATCCGGGATGTTTAGCAGGCGGTCCTCGCGCACGCACTTGCCTGCGACGCCCTTGGAGGCGGGGAAGCGGATCTCCTCCAGGTTTTCGCCGACCGCCTTGAGCGACCAGAGTTCGTCGCCGGCCCGGTCGAGGACAAAAAAACTGGCGCGCTCGCAGGCCACTATGGTGATGGTCTTTTCAATGACCTTGCCGATCAAGGCGGCCATATTGCCCGTGGCGGTGACCGCGTTCAATACGTCGAGCATGACCTCCATCTGCTGGTTGCTGGTGCGCAGTTGCTGGAAGAGGAAAAAGTTCTCCACCGCGACCGCCGCTTGGTGACTGAAGGCGCGGAAGAGGGCAATGTCCTCGTCGTTGAAGCTGCCGACCAGTTTATTGATCACCTGGATGACGCCCACGCAGCGTCCACGAGCGTTTTTCACCGGGCCGCAGAGCATGTTTTTGGTCCGGTAGCCCGTCTCGATGTCGGTCTCGCGGTTGAATCGCGGGTCGGCGTAAACGTCGGCAAT
>JBEGTN010000013.1:0-12054 GCA_041179405.1 Verrucomicrobiota bacterium | reverse complement strand
AAGATCACCATCTTCGTGCTGCAAGGCGCGATCGCCGCCTTGGCCGGCGTGTTGCTCGCCTCGCGCATGGGCATCGGCGACCCCAAGACCGCCCAGGGCATCGAGCTCTCCATCATCTCGGCCTGCGTGCTCGGCGGCGTCTCGCTCACCGGCGGCGTCGGCCGCATGAGCTACGTCATCGCCGGCGTCTTCATCATGGGCATCGTCGAAAATGCGATGAACCTCCTCAGCATCGACTCGTTTTACCAATACATCGTGCGCGGAGCCATCCTCCTCAGCGCGGTGCTCTTTGACCGCTTCCGCACCCGCCGCTAGGCGTGCGCGTTCATACTGTCCGCTTCCGCCGGGCTCCGGCCGCGCCGGGATTAGGTTAAGCTCAACTTCGGTTAAACTCGAAATTTCCCCATGTCCTACCCCCGCTCGCTTCGCCGTCTCGCGCTTTCTTTCTTCGGCCTCGCCGCCGGTTTGCTCGGTGCCTGCGCCTCCGTCACCGCACCCGCCGCCGGTCCCGTCACCGGCCCCGCTGCAGACGACCGCCCCGTCGAGGACGCCGTCAAAGCCGGCCTCCAGACCAAGGCCTCCGCGCAGCTCCCCACCCTCTGGCTCGTCGGCGATTCCACCATGAAGGTCGGCACCACCGGCCAACGCGGCTGGGGCGACGAGTTCGCTCCATTTTTCGATCTTTCAAAAATCAACGTCGTCAACCGCGCCATCGGCGGCCGCAGCTCCCGCACCTTCATCACCGAGGGCCGCTGGGACGGCATCGTCGGTGAAATGCACGCGGGCGACTTCGTGCTGATCCAATTCGGGACCAACGACTCCGGCGCGATCAACGAAGATCCTCCCGTGACCAAATCCACCCGCGCTCGCGCCACCATCAAGGGCAACGGCGAGGACACCGTTTACCTCGAAAAAAATATCCTCACCGGCAAACCCGAGACCGTTCACACCTACGGCTGGTATCTGCGCAAATACGTCTCCGACGCGAAAATGAAGGGCGTCACGCCCATCGTTTGCTCGCTCATCCCCCGCAAGAGCTGGTCGGCCGAGGGCAAGGTCAACCGCGCCTCCGGCGGCTACGGCCTCTGGGCGAAACAAGCCGCCGAGCAGGAGCACGCCCTCTTCATCGACCACAACGAGATCATCGCCCGCGCTTATGAGGCCCTTGGCCAGGCCGCCGTCGATCCGCTCTTCGCCGATAAAGGCACCCACACTTCCGTCGCCGGCGCCCAGTTCAACGCCCGCGCCGCCGTCTCCGGGCTCAACGGCCTCGGCGACAAAAATCCCCTCGCCTCCTTCCTCTCCACCGAAGGCAAGGCCGTGCCCGCCTTCCAACCTTGAGCCCGCCACCGCTCTCATGTCTTTACGCCTGTCCGTCCATCGTCCGCTGACCGCGCTCAGATCACTCCTCTGCTGCGTCGCGTTCCTCGCCACGCTTTCCCTGCCAGCCGCGCCCGACTTTTTGCTGACCGCCACCACGACCCAGGCCCCGAAAAAGGTGCTCGGCGAGCAAGCCCTCGTCCTGCGCGAACTCGCGCGCCAGGCGGTCATCCTCGCCGCCTTGCACGAGACCGGCCAGACCCCCGGTGACGAGGTCTTCGACGCCTATCGGACGGACACGAGCACCGCCGTCCCCCGCCTGCGGCTCAACGCCCCTTGGGAAAACAACTCCGTCACGCTCACCCTCGCCGCCGAAGACCCGGCCTCCGCCACCCCGCCGCTGGAGTTGCGCCTCGACGCCACCGGTGCCCCGCACGAGCGCCCCGAAGCCCTTGCCCGGTCCCTCGCGCCGTTGATCTCCGGCTCGATCGCAGGCTGGTTGCGCACCGCCCTTCCCTCCGCCCATGCCACCGCGTCCGCCGCCGCCGCGATCTCCGCCGAGCGCCTGGGCCGGCTCGAGGCCAATCCCGATCCGGTCAACTGCTTCGAGCTTCTGCGCCATTGGCACGGTGCCGCGCGCTCCGCCCCCGCACCGGAGGCCTTTGCCGGACTCGCCCGCGCCTACACCCTGCTCGCCGAATCGACCCGCCACCAGTGGTCCGCGCTTTCCAGCGTCTGCTCCGCCCGCGCCCTGCTCTACTGCGAACTCCTCCGCCAACGTTACCCCGACCACCCGCTCGCCCTGGAAACCCACGCGTGGGTTTACGCCCTCGGCGGCTACCACTCCGCCGCCCTGCGCGATCTTGATGCTCTCGCCGCTCGCGGGAATGTCCCGGCTTGGCACCCCTTGCTCGATGCGGCCGCCCGTTACCAAACCGCCCACCTGACCAGCTATGCCCGCGCCCGCGACCCGTTGAGCCCCCTCGCCGCCTGGCTTGTCTTGATCAGCATCGAAAATCAACGCACGCCCAACCTTTACCAACGCCACCTGAAGGAGTTCGCCCCGCTCATCGCGCACAACCCGCGCCCGCTCTACGTGGCCAACCACGTGTTCGGAGTCGGCGGTCTTCATCGCTCCACCCGACAAGGGCTGACCCTCGCGCCGGGCTGGCTCGCGCACGAGGTCGGTGCCCTCCCCGGCCTCCCGCCAACTTTGCGCGCGCTCGCCACACCGGACGCGGATGCCGCCGCAGTCCGCGCCTTCGCCCTCGCCAGCCAGGCCCTGCCCGCCGACAGCTATCCCGACTGGGGCACGCTCGGCCGCATCCTGTGGGATACCCAGTTCGCATTCACCGCCGATCGCCTCCACTTCATGGCCTACATGTGGGGCGTCCCCACCGAGGAAGAGATCACCGGCTTCGCCCCTCTTTTTGCGGGCCATCCCTACGCGCCGGCCCTTTCCACCCTCTTGCGTAACGACAATGGCCGTGTCGATCAACCCGCCGCCTTCGCCCGCGTGCGCATCGGCGACGTGGTCGAAGGCATGGCCGACTACGTAGGTTGGGCCAAGCGCGGGTCCGCCGCGTTCGCCGATCTCACCGCCGCCCAAGCCTGGAATCAACTGTGGTATTCCGCCAACAGCGACATGCACGCGCAAGGCCGTCTCTTTCTCGAAACCGGCAGAGAATCCAGCCGCCGCGAAATCCCCGGATTCCTCGCCAACAGCCCGGCCAACCCCGCCGTCAACGCGGATGCCATCCGCTTTCTGAAAGACTGGCCGGAACGCCTCGCCACCGCGCAAAAACTCCAGCCCGACCACCCGCTCATCGCCGCCGCCGCCGGCGAGCGCCTCCTCGCCTCGGACCGCGCGCCCGAAGCCATCCCCTTCCTCGAAATCGCCCGCCGCGACCTCGACGAGGCCGTCATCTACAACAACCTCGCGGACGCCTACCTCAAGGTCGGCGACGAGCCCTCCTGGCTCGCCACCCGCCTCGCGTTCAACGCACTGCCCGACACCGGCCTCTCCAGCGCGCGCAACTCCCAAAAAATCGCCCATCGCTACCTCGCCACCCATCGCCCCGCGCTTGCTCTCCCTCACGCCGAAAGCGCCGCCGAGAGCTGGGCCGGCTGGGCGATGGAGACCGCCGCGCTCGCCCAGGCCGTCGCCGGCAACCACGCCCGCGCCCGTCTCTGGCTCGAACGCGGTGCCGAGCGCTACGGGGACAAACTCTCCGACCGTATCGCCTGGCACGCCCTCGCCGGCTACGGCGAGCGCGAGGCCCTGATTACATCCCTTCGCGCAGACGACCCCCAACTCAACGCCCGCCCGCGCAACTTCGAGCTGCTCGGTCTCGTGACGGAAGCCCGCGACCTTCACCTCGAAAACTACGACCGCACAGGAGACAATTACAGTCTCATGCTCGCCGGCCTCGTCACCCTGGAAATCGGCGACGCGGCGAAAGCCCGTGAAGTCTTCGCCCGCCTGCCCGCCGAGTTCGCCAAAAACCGCGCCAAAGACGCCACCCGCGTCGCCAATCATCGCCTCGCCTCCGTATTCCTCGCCGACTTCGAGGCCCCCCTTTCAGACGCGGAATTCACCACCCGCCTTGATCAGATCATCCTCGACCAAGGACTCAACCGCGCCCCGCTGGATCGCTACACTCCGGACCTGCTCTACTGCGCGACCCGCTTCCTCCGCCTCCGCCAGCGCCCCGCCGCATCTGACAAACTCCTCGTCGCCGCGGCGGAGCACCCCACTAATCCCGACCCGGGTCGCTACGTCTTTTCCCTGCTCGCGCTGGAATTCAAACAACACGGTCGCGACCTCCTCGAGTTCTATCGCCAGGCTCCGGTTAACTGATTCGCCTTTCTTCCTGCCCCAATGTCCCCCCTCCGCTTCGTCTTGCCCCTTGCCTTCGCCATGACCGCGCTCACCGCCGCCTCCGCCGAGGTCCCGCGCGAGTGGATCGACGCCGACACCGGCCACCGCGTCGTCCGCCTCTCCGACGCGCCCGGCACCTCCAGCCTCTACTTCCACCAGTGGTCCTTCACCCCCGACGGCCGCTCCGTCGTCGTCACCACCCCGCAAGGCATCGCCACGATCGACTTCACCACCCGCGCCCTCACGCCTCTCGTTAACGGCGACGTCCACGTCATCCAGCTCGGCCGCCGCACCGGCGCCGTGTATTTCACCCGCACCGAGGGCGAGCAACTCGCCGTCTTCTCGCTTTCGCTCGCCACCCGCGCCGAGCGCCGCATCGCGCTCCTCCCGCCCCGCGCAACCGCATCCACCATCAACGCCGACGAGACCCTCCTCGGCGGCACCCTCACCGAGGTCGAGCCGCCCGCCGGCGAGCTTTTCCCGCCCAACTCCGGCGCCTCCGCCAAGAACACCCCGCAAGGCGAGTGGATGAAGGCCGGCAACGACCGCGCCAGCGACGGCCGCCTCTTCACCTTCGCCGAGCAAAAAGAACGCCGCCTCGCCCGCCGCCTCGCCGCCCGCCTGCCCATGTCCATTTTCACCGTGGACATCGCCACCGGCGAGCTGCGCACCGTCCACCGCTCCACTGACTGGCTCAATCACCTCCAATTCTCCCCCAAGGACCCCGGCCAGCTCATGTTTTGCCACGAAGGCCCCTGGCACATGGTGGACCGCCTCTGGCTCGTGCGCACCGACGGCTCCGCGCTCACCAAGGTCCACGCCCGCACCATGAACATGGAGATCGCCGGCCACGAGTTCTTCTCCCCCGACGGCAAGACCGTCTGGTATGATTTGCAAACCCCGCGCGGCGAGAGCTTCTGGCTCGCAGGCTACGAGATTGCCACCGGCGCACGCAGCCGCCTCCACGTCGAGCGCAACGCCTGGTCCGTCCACTACAACGCGTCCCCCGACGGCACCCGCTTCTCCGGCGACGGCGGCGACTCCGAGATGGTCGCCCACGCCCCCGACGGCAAGTGGCTCTACCTCTTCCAACCCACGCCCATCCCCGATGTCGCCGAGCTGAGCGCGCCCGACTCCGGCGCCCTCATCCGCCCCGGCGTCCTCCGCGCCGAACGCCTCGTCAACATGAAGACCCACGACTACCGCCTGGAGCCCAACGCCGTCTTCACCCCCGACGGCACAAAACTCATCTTCCGCAGCAACCTCCACGGCGAAGTCCATGTCTACTCCGTGGACCTCGCCCCCGCCGCCAAGTAATCACCCGCCTCCGTTTTTCCGCCTTTCCCCATTTCCCCCATGCGCCCCCTTCTCCGCCTCCTCGCCCCCTGCCTCGGCCTGCTCACGCTCGCCTTCACCCCCATCCTCCGCGCCGCGCCCGCCGAGGATGACCGCCCCGTCGTCAACGACTCCGGCATCGCCCCCGAGAAACCCGCCGCCGGCACCCTGCCGACCCTCTGGCTGGCCGGCGACTCCACCCTCAACAGCAACGCCCCCCTGCGCGGCTGGGCCCAGGACCTCGGCCAGTTTTTCGACGCCAAAAAAATCAACGTCGTCAACCGCGCCATCGGCGGCCGCAGCTCCCGCACCTACTTCACCGAGGGACGCTGGCAAAAGATCGTCGATGAGATCAAACCCGGCGACTGGGTCGTGATCCAGTTCGGCCACAACGACGGCGGCCGGCCCGACATCAGCAGCAAGTTCCGCGGCACCGCCAAGGGCACCGGCGACGAGACCGAGGATGTCACCAAACCCGACGGCACCGTCGAGACCGTCCACACCTACGCCTGGTATCTGAAAACCTTCGTCCGCACCGCCCGCGCCAAGGGGGCCAACGTCATCCTCTGCTCGCCCATCCCGCACAAGAAATTCGATGCCTCCGGCAAGTTCATCCACGACTGGGCCGCCCGGCGTGAGGAAATCCAGACCTGCGCCAAAGCCGAAGGCGCGAGCTTCATCGACCTCAGCGAGCTCATCGGCCGCGCCTACGACAAACTCCCCCAAGCCGAGGTCGAGGCCTTCTTCGGCGACAAGGGCACCCACACCAACGCGAGCGGCTCCCTCTTCAACGCCCGCGCCCTCCTCTCCGGCCTCCACCAGCTCCCTGGCGATCCCCTCGCCGCCTACCTCGCGGCGAAGTAACTCGCCCTGCGAAGTCAGACCCCGTGCGCCCCGGATGCCGGGCCGGGGTTTCACCGCGCGGCTTGCACCTGACGGCGGAATCTGCGGCTTTGGGAGCCACATGCCAACCCTCGCCGACATCGTCACCTATTGCGACGAACGCAGCCGCCGCACCGCCTGGAAAGACCACCCCGGCGCGCTCAACGGCCTGCAACTCGCCAACGACGGCCGCGTCACCAAGATCGGTGCCGCCGTAGATTCCGGTCGCGTGCCCTTCGAGCGCGCCGCCGCCGAGGGCGTCGATTTTCTCATCGTTCACCACGGCATGTTTTGGGCGCCGCTGCCCCCGCTGACCGGCCAGACCTACGCCCGCCTCGCCACCGCCGTCCGCGCCAACCTCGCCGTTTACGGCTGCCACCTGCCGCTCGACGGCCACCCCGAGCTGGGCAACAACGCCCTCCTCGCCCGCCAGCTCGGCCTGACACCCGCCCGCACCTTCCTGCAACCCCGCGAAGGCGGCGAGCCGGTTGGCTGGGTCGCCGACTACGCCGGCACCCGCGACGAACTCGAGGCCCGCCTCTCGCTCCACTATGCCCGGGTGGTGCCCGTGCGCCACGGCTCCGCCGCGCCCCGCGCCATCGCCTTTTGCAGCGGCAGCGGCAACAGCGCCGTGCCCGAGCTGCTTGCCGCCGGGGCCGATACCCTCGTGACCGGCGAGCTGCGCGAGGAGTGGTATAACTTCGCCGAGGAAAACGGGCTCAACCTGTATTGCTGCGGCCACTACGCCACGGAGGTCCACGGCGTGCGCGCCCTGGCCGCCGAGGCCGCCGCCAAGTTTGGGTTGCCGTGGACCTTCATCACCACCGACAATCCACTCTAAAGCCAGCGCCGCCGCCCCACCCGCCCAACCGCATGAAAACCATCGCCATCCTCAACGGCCCCAACCTCGACCGCCTCGGCAAACGCGAACCCCACCTCTACGGCAGCACCTCCCTGGCCGATCTGGAGGCGCAGCTTCACGCCGAGTTCGGCGCCTCGGTGCGGCTGGAGTGCTTCCAAAGCAACCACGAGGGAGCGCTCATCGACAAGATCGCCGCCCTGGCCGACGCCAAAGCCGACGGCATCGTCATCAACCCCGGCGCCTTCACCCATACCAGCGTCGCCCTCCGCGACGCCCTGGCCGGCGCGGCCCTGCCCGCCATCGAGGTCCACATCTCCAACATCTACAAGCGCGAGGAGTTCCGCCATAAATCGCTCACCGCCCCCGTCTGCACCGCCGTGATCAGCGGCCTGGGGCTGGAGGGTTACTTCGCGGCGGTGCGCTTCCTCCTGAAGTAAACCGGAACAGGCCGGGGCGGGCAGACCGATGGTTTTTTAAGAAAACCGAGGCTTGACGCGAACAAACCGCGCGCAATCTTCGCACCTCCGTTGGGTTTGCCCCCATCGTCTATCGGTTAGGACGGGTGGTTCTCATCCACCAAAGCGGAGTTCGACTCTCCGTGGGGGCACCAATATAACGAGTAACTCGTCACGCCACCGGGCCTGATACACTTTACGCCGTGACAGGCGGATGTCCCCGGCAGACTTTGCCAAAAGCGACGTGACCGCCTTGCCCGAATTAAGCGCACATGCCACCGTTCCTGCGTCTTCCGCCCTGCCCCCTCTTGCAAAATTACTCCTCACCACAAGCCCGCTTTATCATGCGTATCCTCTTAATCGCCCTGCTCGGCACAATCACCGCCTCGGCGCAAATCACCCCCAAGACCAAAATCGAGGATATTTACGCCACTTATTGCGCAGCCTGCCATGGCGCTAAATTCGAAGGCGGCCAGGGCGGTAGCCTCGTGGATGGCGTGTGGAAATACGGCGGCAGCGACGAGGAAATCGCCCGCACCATCACCAAAGGTAAACCCGAGCTGGGCATGGTGCCTTGGGAAGCCGTGCTGACGGCCAACCAAATCCGCACCATGGTGGTGTTTATCCGCGAAAACGAAAAACGCGCAAAAGCCCGCGCCGCCACTCCGCCGCCCAAGCCCGAGCCAGGGAAAATCATCGCCACCACCCACGAGTCCTACCGCATCGAAATCGTCACCGAAGGCCTATCGGCCCCCTGGTCGCTCGCCTTTCTCCCCGATGGCAAAATGCTCGTCACCGAAAAAGCCGGCCCCGTGCGCATCGTGGCCCGCAACGGCACGCTTGATCCGGTGCCTCTGGCCGGCACCCCGGCAGTCCAGACCATCGGGCAAGGCGGCATGATGGAGGTCGCCCCCCACCCAGACTACGCCAAAAACGGCTGGGTTTATCTCTCTTTTTCCGACGGCTGGCAGAGCGAGGACAAAAAAGTCCATGCGCTTACCTCCGTCGTTCGCGGCCGCATCAAAGACCACCAGTGGACGGACCAGGAAACGATCTACAAAGCGGACCCGAAATATTACACCGGAGCGGGCGTCCACTTCGGTTCCCGCATCGTTTTTGACCAAGGCTACATCTACTTCGTCGTGGGAGAGCGAGGCGGTCGCATGGAAGTGCAGGATGTCACCCGTCCGAACGGGAAGATATTCCGCCTGCATGACGATGGTCGCATCCCCGCCGACAATCCTTTCGTCGAAACACCTGACGCGGAGAAAGGCATCTGGAGCTACGGCCACCGCAACCCGCAGGGGCTGGCCCTCGACCCGCGCGACCACAGTCTTTACGAGACCGAGCACGGCCCGCGCGGTGGCGACGAGTTTAACATCATCCTAAAAGGCCGGAACTACGGCTGGCCGGTGATCACCTATGGCATGGATTACAACGGGACCGCCATCAGCGCCTTCACCGCCAAGGAAGGCATGGAGCAACCGCTGACCTACTGGGTGCCGTCCATCGCGACCTGCGGCCTCGCCTGCTACGACGGCACGAAGTTCCCCAATTGGCGTTACGATTTCTTCGCCGGCGGTCTGGCCGGCCAGCAGGTCGTGCGTCTTCGCATGGCCGGAGGCAAAGTCGCCGAGCAGGAGATTATCCTGAAAGACATCGGCCGAATTCGCGATGTCCGCTCCGGACCGGACGGCTATCTCTATCTCATCACCAACGCGCCCGACCGCATCGTTCGTCTCGTGCCCGCGAAGTGAGGCCATGCCTTTGGATTAAAAGTGGAGCGGGACGGCGTCAATGCCGCCTGCCACAGACTCAGAACTCCTGACTCCAAGGAATCAGGATGAGCCCGCCAAAGTAGAGGGAGCATCTTGCTCCCTTCCGTAACCCCGGGAGCAAGATGCTCCCGCTACCCTCCCCAAGCCCCCGCGAGCCCGGATCATCTCTGTTCCTCGCTCACCTCCACTTGCCCCGTGGAGTCAGGATGGCTGATACTCTTTCGCCTCTGAAACGGCCCTGTCGGTATCAGAACCAAAATACAAAAAGCCCGGGCGTCTTGCGACGTCCGGGCTGGTAAAGCAGGCGAGCCGATGCTCGTGCGAATTACTTGGCGAAGAGCGCCTCGATGTTGTCGCTCTCCACATCGACGTCGGCGAAGAGCCACGAAGACAGGTAGCGCTCGGCGCAGGAGGGGATGATCACAACGATGGTCTTGCCCTTGTTCTCTGGACGCTTGGCCAGCTCGAGGGCAGCCCAGACGGCCGCACCGGACGAGATGCCGAGGGGAATGCCGTCCGTTGTGCTGACCTCCTTGGAGATGGGACCGGAATCAGTCTCTTTCACCTGGATGATCTCGTCGATCACCTTGGTGTTCAGGACGGCGGGCACGAAGCCGGCGCCGATGCCTTGCAGCTTGTGCGGGCCGGGGGCGCCGCCGGAGAGAACCGGAGAACCGGCGGGCTCGATCGCCACGATCTTCACGCCGGGCTTCTTGGCCTTCAAAACCTCGCCTACGCCGGTGATGGTGCCGCCGGTGCCGACGCCGGAGACAAGGATGTCGATCGCGCCGTCGGTATCGCGCCAGATTTCCTCGGCGGTGGTCTTGCGATGCACGGCGGGATTATCGGGATTGGCGAACTGTTGCAGAACCACGCTGTTCGGGATCTTGGCGTTGAGTTCCTCGGCCTTGGCGATGGCACCCTTCATGCCCTTCGGCCCCTCGGTGAGCACGAGTTTTGCGCCGAGGATTTTGAGCAACTTGCGGCGCTCGATCGACATCGTCTCGGGCATGGTGAGGATGAGCTTCAGCCCCTTGGCCGCCGCGACGAAAGCGAGCGCGATACCAGTGTTGCCGGAGGTGGGCTCGATCAGGATGGTGCTCTGGTTGATGCGGCCGCTCTTCAGCGCCTCTTCGATCATGGCGTTGCCGATGCGGTCCTTGACCGATGACAGGGGATTGAAGAATTCGAGCTTTAAAAGGATGGTCGCCTGAGCGCCATGGGCGGCGGCGGTGCGGTTCAGACGCACGAGCGGCGTGTTGCCAATCGTTTCGGTGATGTCGTTATAGATACGTGCCATGTTAGGTATGTGGGTTAACTTGCAAAGGATTAGAACCTTTCCCGACCGCTAGGCAAATCCGAACTACACGCATACAGTGTAAATCGAACAAAACGGAAAATCGCCATAGCTATTAAAATTAGTTGACTCTAACATTTATCACTTTTGATAATATTTCATGTTCATGCTGATTCTTGCCCGCGCACGCCTGAAATACGCTTAGATCACGACGCACAAGCCGCGTCCTGTGCTGAATCACGCAACAAACTGAAACACCCATGAAATCATCCGTTTCCGAACTCGCCCCCGCCCCCGATACCGGTTGGCGCCGCACCGCCGGCGAACTTTCATTGCCGGAGGTGCATCGCAGCATCATGGTCCCCGGCAAAGGCTCCTTCTGGCGCAAGCTGGTCGCGTTCAGCGGCCCCGGCTTTCTCGTCGCGGTCGGCTACATGGACCCCGGCAACTGGGCCACCGATCTGGCGGGCGGCGCGCAGTTCGGCTACACCCTGCTGTCGGTCATCATGATCTCGAATCTGATGGCCATCCTGCTTCAGCACCTCTGCGTGAAGCTCGGTGTCGTCACCGGACGCGATCTCGCCCAGGCCTGCCGCGACCACTACTCGAAACCCACCGTCTGGTTCCTCTGGGTGCTCTGCGAACTGGCGATCGCGGCCTGCGATCTCGCGGAGGTTGTCGGCTCCGCCATTGGCCTCCAGCTGCTCTTCGGCATCCCGCTGGTCTGGGGCTGCGTCATCACCTGCGTGGACGTGCTCGCCGTGCTTTACCTGCAAAACAAGGGCTTCCGCTACGTCGAGGCGGTCGTGGTCGTGCTCATCGCGACCATCGGCTCGTGCTTCGCCGCCGAGCTCTTTTTCGCCAAGCCCAGCCTCACCGGCGTCATGCTCGGCTTCGTGCCGACCGCCGACATCCTTAAAAACCAGACCATGCTCTACGTGAGCATTGGCATCCTCGGCGCCACCGTGATGCCGCATAATCTCTACCTGCACTCGTCCATCGTGCAGACGCGCAACTTCGAGCGCACCCCGTCCGGCAAACGCGAGGCGATCAAGTTCGCCACCATCGACTCCACCGTCGCGCTCATGTTCGCGCTCTTCATCAACGCCGCGATCCTCATCCTCGCCGCCGCGAGCTTCCACTGGACCGGCCACCAGGAAGTCGCCGCCATCCAGGACGCCTACCAGTTGCTCAGTCCGACGCTCGGTGTGGGTATCGCCAGCACCTTGTTCGCCGTCGCCTTG
>JBEGTN010000012.1:0-2781 GCA_041179405.1 Verrucomicrobiota bacterium | reverse complement strand
ACTCCGCTCAACCTGCAAACCGAGGCCACCGTCACCACGACTCCCGGTGCCTTCCACTTCGCCCTCACCAGCCCGCTCGCGCGGGAATTTTACCGCTTCACCGTGCGTGATGTCTTCGTTCCACCGGGCCCAGCGCTCCCCGCCGTCGATCTCACCGACACGGATGGCGACCAAATCCCCGACGCCACCGAACTCAACCTGGCGTCGATGGGCTTCGCCGTCGGCGCGGATTCCTCCGCCCTGCGCCAGCAATTACTGACGCAGGCCTCCGGCCTGGGATTGCTCCCCCGCTCATCCGTTCGCGGGATCGCCTTTCAAGGCCCCGGCCTCTTCACGAAAACCGCCGGCAACACCGTGACCTTCGACCTGAACCTATCGCTCGAAACCCCGGCCGGAACTTGGATACCCGCCACCTTCCAACCCGCCGACATCACGATCACCGGCCCGGATCTCCAATTGATACTCCCCTCCGATTCCACCGTGGAATACTACCGCCTCGCCCCCACGCCTTGATCGGTTGTCGGGGCGAATGCCTGTTTCTTACTGCGTCTCAGTCCACTCCCGCATCCTGATCCATCGGCGCCTCGTGTCATCGGTCCGACCTCCGTGTCTCTGCGCCTTGTGGTGAACTCAGGTTTGAGCAGGCGAACATGGCTGATTCGTTACAAGACCCACCCAAGAATCGTTTGGTTTTCGGTTCGCGTGGAAACCCGTTACACGATTCCACTCAGTGTCCGCGCTTGATTCTGCTAGTCTGCCCCCGCCCTCCAATCATGAACGATCCCCTCGCCTCCGTCCGCCCCGCCTCCGCCTTGGGTTACCTCGACCGCGCTCTCGGCGCGCTCGCGAAGCTCGGCCTCCCCGTCCGCCAAAACAGCCCCGCGCCCATCCTCGCCCTGTTGCAGGACGTGAGCGCCATCAACGAGGCCGACGCCCTCGCCATCGGGCGCACCCTCGAGCACGCCACCTATTTCAACGAGGTCGCCCGCGAGCAGGTCGGCGCGATGGAGCTCGGCACGCGCTACACTGCGATTGCCAGGGCCTTCGATTCCATCGTCGAGGATGCCAAGGTCATGCTTGAGCAGCTCGACGACGGCACGCTCTCGTGGAAGGAGAAAATGCGCAACCTCGGCATGAAGCTCACCCGCGGCTCCATCCACTCGCGGTTCATGAAAATCCGCGACGACTTCGAAGGTATTAATCTCTCCACCAAGGACCAGCTCGAGCGCGAGAAGGTCATCATGGACGCCTACCTCGATTTTCGCGGCGCGCTCAAGGAGGCCGAGATTCTCTCCGCCCGCATGTTAAAAACGCAGGAGACCACGCTCGAAACCGCCCGCAAGGATTTCGCCGAAAAGGCCGCCGCCACCGCCGGCGTGACCGACGACGAGGCCCGCGCCCGGGCCCAGCTCGCGCGCGACGAGGCCCAGCGTCTCTTCCAGACCGAGGAACGCCGCTTCGACCGTATCAAGAAAATCGCCGATAACCTCCGCCTCTCCTACAACGTCGGCGAGACCATCATGGCCCGCCTCGCGCAGACCCACAGCGCGAAGGAATCCGTTTACGACCAGTCCGTCGTCTTCTTCACGACCAACGACAACGTCTTCACTTCGCTCGATTCCGCCCTCACCTCGCAGGCCGGCCTCCACGAATCCACCCAGGCGATCAACGCCATGACCGACGGCGCCAACAAGAGCCTCGAAGTCCTCGCCTCCGTCGGCACCCGTGTGCAGGAAGACGCGCTCAAGGCCGGCTACGGCGTCACGATCAAGGCCGAGTCGGTCAAAAAACTGATCGATGCCGTCGTGGACTACCAGCAGCGCTCGGTCCAGATCATCGCCAAGGCCCGCCAGGAGGCCACGGACAACGCCGCCCTCGTCGCCAAGCTCGTGGACGAAGGCAAGGCGCGGCACCAGGAGTTGATCGCAACCCCGCCGCCCGCCGCCTCTGCGTGAGCCAGGTGCCCCCGCCGCCTCCGCGTATGACACCCGAACTGCCCGCAGTCGCGCCGGCGGCATTTCAAGACGTGTTGGCCTCGATGGCCGAGGTGGACCGCCTGAAATCCCGCGAGGAACTACTCGCCATCGAGGCCGATCTGCCGGCTCGTGTCGCCGACGTCGCCGCACGCCTGAAAAAAGCCTACGCCCAGCAGGGCGTGGCCGTCCCCGATCATCTCATCGAGCAGGGCGTGGCGCAGTTTTTCTCCCAGCGCCTGGTCTTCGCCCCGCCGCCCCCCACGCTCGGCGCGCGCTTCGCCCCGCTCTGGATTTTCCGCGTTCGCATCCTCGCGGCCGGCGCGATTTTTTCCGCCCTCTTTCTCGCCATCGTCACCCTCATCTATCTGGCCGTCATCGTGCCGGCGGAGCAGGCGCGGGAACGCGAGCGCGTGGCGGCGCAAGCGCACCTGGAGGATGCCGCCGTGAAACTCGACGCGGCCGAGAAGCTCGGGGTCGTGGTATTCTCGCACATGAAAAACCAGCTCGAGGACGTGCGCGAACACGCACCCGAGCCCGAGCTGGTCAACGCCGTCGCGGTCGCCGAGACGAAGGTCGCCGCCGCCCATACCGCCTTTGACGAAAACCTTCAGCGCGCCCGCGCCGCCGTGGCGCCCTTTGCGCCGATCGACCACCTCGCCGCCGCCCGCGCCCAGCCCGCCAACATCGGCGCGGACGAGGCCTTGAACTCGGTGCAGGCGGCCGGGCAGAGCCTCGCTCAGGTTTCCTCGCTATCCGACCAGCTGGGCGCGTTGCAGGCCGAGCGGGCCTCGCTCGAAGCGGCGTG
>JBEGTN010000011.1:0-5777 GCA_041179405.1 Verrucomicrobiota bacterium | reverse complement strand
GCCCGCACCGTCAAAAACGACGGCACTGCCGCCGGCACCGTCCGCATCGGCTTCAGTTTCACCGGCGACCGCGCCGCCGTCTGGCTCCCCTCCGGCGCCCTCATCAACATTCCCGACTACCTCGCAACCACCTACGGCCTCACCACCCCCGGCTACGTGCTCGATCAAGTCACCTCGATCTCATCCGACCTCCGCACCCTCGCCGGCACCGCGATCAACAGCGCCAGTCAGGTCGAAGGCTGGATCATCACTCTCCCCGCCCCGCTCTCCGCCCCCAGCGTGCCCGACATCGCCGTCCGCCGCTCATCGAGCGACCTCGCCAGCGGTGCCACCGTGCCCTTTGGCTCCTATCAGGTCGCCGCCTCCGGCTATCTCCAGCAGACCCTCTACGTTCGCAACGACGGCACCGCGCTCCTCTCCGATCTCTCCGCCACCATCACCGGCCCCGACGCCGCCGACTTCACCTACGTGCTCGCCTCCGGCCTGCCCGATCCGCTGCCCGCCTCCCTCGGCCTGAACAACTTCGTCACCGTTTACCTGCGCTACGCTCCGCTCTCCGGCACCGCCGGCACCCGCACCGCCACCCTCACCCTCACCAGCAACGACCCCGACACCGCCTCTTTCGTCATCAACCTCTCCGCCACCGCCACCGCGCCTGCCGTCACCCCCTTCGTCGCCTACCTGATCGCCGCCGGCGTGCCGTCCGACCAACGCGCCGCCACCGACGACCCCGACGCCGACGGCGTCGTCAACCTCCTCGAATTCGCCCTCGGCCTTGATCCCATGAGCCCGAGTGGCACAGGCATTCCTGCCTGTGTTCTGATCGGCGGTGACCTCACCCTCACCTACACCCGCGCCCAGCCCGCCAGCGTGACCTACCTCGTCGAGACCACCACCGACCTCACCACCCCCGCCAGCTGGACCGCCACCGGCGTCACCCAAGGCACCCCCGATGGCCTCGGCCTCACCACCGCCACCATCCCCTACGCCACCGGCCCCCGTTACCTAAGGCTAAGCGTAGCCCTCAATCCCTGAAGCTCCTGAGCGAAGCGAAGTCCCGTCGTAAACGGGACGCCTCAAGGTCACGCTCAATCCCTGACGCCCCTGAGCGCTCCGATCTTCGTAGGCTTGAACGTGAGTTCAAGTTCAGCGCATCCTCCGCCCCATGAAACGCACGCTCCTGCTCGGCGGCATCCTCACCCACCTACTCGGCGGCGACCTCGCCTCCGCCGCCAATGTCGCGCCCGAGCTTTATCAAGCCCTGCCCGCGTTGACGCTGGCGTCCGGAGCCTCCGCCACGCCCATCCCCCTCGCCAACCATCTCCGCGATCCCGACGTGCCCGGCACCGCCGTGCAGATCACCGTCCGCCTCGGCACCCAAACCGCCAACCTTTACCTGAGCCTCTTCGACTCCGCCACCCCCCTCACCGTCGCCAACTTTAAAAACTACGTCACCAGCGGTGCCTATGCCGCTAATTTTTTCCACCGCTCCCTCCCCGGCTTCATTCTTCAAAACGGCGGATTTAGATTCCTCAGCAACACCACCTACGAACCGGTTGCTGCTTTGCCTCCGGTTGTGAACGAATTTGGCGCTTCAAACCTGCGCGGCACCATCGCCATGGCCAAACTCGGCGGCGACCCCGATTCCGCCACGAGCGAATGGTTCATCAACCTCGCCGACAACTCCGCTAACCTCGATTTCCAAAACGGCGGCTTCACCGTCTTCGGCCGCGTCCTCGGCAACGGCATGACCGGCATCGTCGATGTCCTGGCCAACGTGCCCACCTACGATGCCTCCGGCATCGATCCCGCCTGGACGGACATCCCGCTCCTCGCTCCGTCTTTGACCCGCTATAATTGCCTCGAATCCGACGCCGCCCTCGTCTCTCCCCTCGCGTATCAGGTTTCCTCCGACGACCCCTCCCTCGTCACCGCCTCGATCGCCAACGGAGTCCTCCAGCTCACCGGTTCCGCCTCCGCCGCCGGCCAGACCACCCTCCGCCTCACCACCACCGATCTTGAAGGCGGCACGCTCGCCTCCTCCTTTCCCGTCACCGTCCTCTCCTCAAATCCGCTTGTCGCCTGGCGGCAGACCAACTTCGCCACCACCGCCGACACCGGCTCCGCCGCCAACCTCGCCGACCCCGACGCCGACGGCCTCGTCAACCTCCTCGAATACGCCCTCGGCGGCAACCCGCTGAGTCCGGGTGGCACAGGCATTCCTGCCTGTGTTCCGATCGCCGGCAACCTCACCCTCACCTACACCCGCGCCCAGCCCTCCGGCGTCACCTACCTCGTCCAGACCACGACCGATCTCACCACCCCCGCCAGCTGGACGACCACCGGCGTCACCCAAGGCACCCCCGCCGGCAACGGCCTCACCACCGCCAGCATCCCCGCCGGCACCGGCTCCCGCTTCCTCCGCCTCAGCGTGACGCCCACCCCCTGACACTGCTGAGCAACGCGAAGTCCCGCCTTGGCGGGAAGCGAAGCGAAGTCCCGCCCAAAGCGGGACTCCCGAGCCCGCGCTTGCGCTACCGGCAAGCTGCGTTTATCCAAGATACGCTCCCGCGTGCTCGCCGGCAGACTATTCGCTCAACCCTTTCTAAATCATGAAAGCTCGCCTCTCCCTGTTCCTCTCCGTGGTTACCCTCGCCCTCGGCGGGTGCTCCGCCATCTTGACCGATAAAACCGTGGGCCGGCCACTCACCAAAACCGAGATCCAACCCTTCATCGGCAAATGGACCCCCGGCGCCAAAGACAAAGCCTCCATTGAGGTCATCAGCCGGAAAGACGGGACGCTCTACTGCATCGAAAACGAAAACGACAAAACAAGCACCTGGGACTTCGTCGTCACCACCCTGCCGGAGCACAAAGACACTCGCATCGCCTGGGTGAAATACAACGAGGACAAAACGGCGGACGGCCCCTGGGCGCCGACTCGCATGATTTGGAATGAAGACAACCCTAACTCCCTCGGCCTCCTACTGCCCGATGACGACTTTATCGACAAGCAGACCGAGAAAGGTGAACTCGATGTAACCAAACCCTCCAGCGACCGCCTGATCGGCCCCAAAAATCTGGAGACCCACCTGCTCGACAATCGCTTTTGGGACCTCGATCACGCCGTGCTCCTCACCCGCGTCCCGCCCGCCCCCCGCCGCCCCGACCGCAAGCGCTGAGCCGCCCACAGCCCGACGCAGGACGCTCGCGTGCGATGTAGCCGCGCCGTGTAGCCGCGCCCGTGCCGTCACCGCAGCGAACGCCCGGCACTGCCCTTGCCACATGAAGCTGCGAACTGAATCATAAAACGGCATTCCACCACCCCAGCCCTGCCGCTTTACATTCGACAGTTCCTTGCAGCTGCGTGCAATCACCCCCAAACCTTTCGCCACTCCCCATGAAACGCGTCTTCCTCTTTTGCTCCGTCCTGATCGCTTGCGCCGTCCGCCTGCTTGCGCAGTCCAGCGTGCCCGTCGTCACGAGCCCGCCTTCCGCGCTCACTCTCGTCGTCGGAGATGCCGCCTCCAGCGTTGATCTCACGACCATTTTTTCCGTGCCGGGCGTCACCGGTCAGGTCGTCCAGTTCGACACCTCCTTCGGCAAGTTCAACGTCGAGCTCCTCGCCTCCGCCGCCCCCAACCACGTCACCAACTTCCTCGCCTACGTAAACGCCGGCGACTACACCGACACCTGCTTTCACCGCGTCGCCTCATTTGAGGGAACTGCGGCCGGCCCCTCCATCCTGCAAGGAGGCGGCTACAAAACCGCCGCCGATCTGGCCGCCATCACCAAACGTGCGCCCGTAAACCTCGAATACAACCTGCCCAACGCCCGTGGCACCCTCGCCGCCGCCCGCACCAGCGACGTCAACTCCGCCACCAACGAGTGGTTCTTCAACACCCGCGACAACTCCACCATCCTCGGCCCCACCAACGCCTCCGGCTACACCGTCTTCGCCCGCGTCATCGGCACCGGTATGACCATCGTGGATACCATCGCCGCCAAGCCGCTCTACAATCTCGGCGGCGCTTTTGCCACCGCGCCCCTGCGTGATGTCGCCGTCGGGCAGACGAGCCTCCTGGTCGCCAACCTCATCAACGTCAACGGCACCTCCGTCGTTCCCTTGTTCCCGTCCGCCTCCAGCCAGGCCGCCGTCGTCACCTTCACCGTCTCCAGCAACCTTCCGTCCGTAGCCACCGCCTCGCTCACCGCCGGCAAAACCCTCGCCGTCACCCCCGTCGGCGCCGGCACCGCCACGTTGACCCTCACCGCCACCGATACCAACGGCAACCAGGCCCAGACCACCGTCTCCGTCACCGTCACCTCCAACACCCATTCGGATCGCCAGGCCACCTTCACCCTCGGCAGCGCCGACACCCTCTCGCTCGCCCTGCCCGGCTACTCGCAATGGTCCGCCACCAACCTCCCTGCGTGGCTCACCCTCGACGCCTCGACCGGCGTGCTCTCCGGCACCCCGCCCACCGATGCCTCCGCCTTCAACTTCTCCCTCCAGGCCCTTGACGCGAACTCCGTCCCGCTCACCCAAAGCGTCACTCTCCTCCTCCAAGCCCCCGCCGATACCGACTTCGTTTTCTCCAGCGACGACTTCACCGAGGCCCTCGTAGGCCGCACCCTCGCGGGCTTCACCTTCACCAGCGCCACCGGCTTCGAAGATCCCTCCGAAGCCGCCGACAGCGTCTTCCGCACCGGCACCTGGACCTACTCCGCCACCGCCGCCAACCAGGCCCGCATCACCCTCACCTACCCCACGGCCGATCCTCTCTCCCGCGAAGGCATCGACCTCGTCCACCGCGCCGCCCTCTCCACCGACGCCCTCCGCTTCGATCTCGACGCCGACAACGTCGCCAGCGGCCACCAGCTCACCTCCGCCGACTTGCGCACCGCCTTCGCCCCGCGCGATGTCGCCGCCGCCAAGTCCGGCACCCGCGACGTCACCGTCACCTGGCGCAACGAAGGCTGGACCGATGGCTACCGCGTTTACCGCACCGCCTCCACCACCCCGCCCGCCGCCGGTGCCACCCCGCTCAACGGTGCCACCGATCTGCTCGACTCCACCTACACCGACACCGCCCCGCCGCGCGGCTCCGCCCTCACCTACTGGGTCACCGCCGTCCGCGCCGGACAGGAAACCGCCCCCGCCTCCGCCTCGATCACCATCCGCGACGTGCCCCTCGTGCTCAGCCAGCCCACCACCGTCATGGCCGCGCTCAACTCCACGCAGCTCTTCGACGTCACCACCCTCGGCACCGGCCTGACCTACCAGTGGTATTTTAAAGGCAAGCCCGTCCTTCGCGCCACCAAGGAAGACCTCAGCGTCCGCGCCACCGCCGCCGCCGCCGGTGTCTACACCCTTAGAATCAAAGACAACGACGGCGACACCGCCCAGGCCGATGTGAACCTCATCGTCGTCAGCGCCCCCCGCCTCACCGTCCAGCCCGCCGTCCGGCTCTCGCTCATCCTCGGCGGCGGCACCCGCCTCTCCGCCACCGCCACCGGCCTCGCCCTCGATTACCAGTGGTTCTTCAACGGCCAGCCCCTCTCCGGTGAAACCAACTCCTACATCGACCTCACCAACGTCACCCCGGCCAACCAAGGTAAATACACCGTGCGCGTCCACAACATCGCCGGTGCGGTCACCAGTCGCGGCACCACGCTCACCGTGCTCATCCCGCCCACCATCCAGAGCGTCAGCGGCCCCGCCACCGTCGTGCTCGGCCAGCCCTTCACCCTCACCGCCGCCGCGAGCGGCACTG
>JBEGTN010000010.1:0-2886 GCA_041179405.1 Verrucomicrobiota bacterium | reverse complement strand
TGCAGCACCGTGAGATTTTCCGCCTTTTTTTCCTCAAAAGCGGAGATGAGACTGCGCAAAAGCGCGAGCGTTTGAAGGTCGGTATCGGTGGTGTGCGCCATAAAGTTCAGGTATAGAGGCCGTTTTCCTGAATGTATTCAATCACCTTGTCCGGCACCAGTCCCTGAATGGCTTCGCCGCGTTGTAAACGCTCACGGATCATCGTTGAGCTTATCGACCAAGTGGGGCCTTCAACGCGATGAACGCTTAGACCCGGTATGGGCGGCGGAGCGGCGAACGGATAGCCGGGACGGGAGTAGCAAACAAACTCGGTAAGGCCGCACAACACGTCAGGCTCCGACCAACGTGGCAGACGTGCCAACTGGTCCTCGCCAAGTATCCAGAAAAAATCATCCGACGGCCGTTCCTTCCTTAGCGCCCGGAGCGTGTCCACCGTGTAACTGACGCCGCCACGCTGTATTTCTATTTCAGATACCAAAAACCGCCCGTCTCCGGCCGTGGCGAGCCGCAGCATGGCCGTCCTGTGGCGCCCGTCGGTGCTCACGGCGTCGGCCCGCAACGGAGCCTGGGCGGCCGGGATCATCCACACCTGATCCAGCGCCAAAGCCTGCGCCACGACGCGCGCCACGCCGAGGTGCCCCAGGTGCACCGGATCAAAACTGCCGCCCATAAATCCGATCTTCATGATACACTCCTGCCTCGCAACCACCCACGGCTCAAGCCCAGGAGCTAAAACTGGTTAGCGGCCGCCGCCTCACACGCGAGTTGACGCGACGCAAACGAAGCCTGAGAACACCAGCGCATGCGCGACAAGCGTCCATGCCCTCGTGGTGGAATGGTAGACACCAGAGACTTAAAATCTCTTGGCCGTAAGGCCGTGCCGGTTCGAGTCCGGCCGAGGGCACCACTTGACATCCCCCAAGCGGAGCAGTTGCCAGCTAGCGCTCACTTGTAAAACACATCACGCAAGCGTGTCGCTTAAAGGCTTTTCTCGCGTCTGCCTGACATTCGCATACGTTAATCGGCAAAAAGCATTGGCATTTAACTCCCCGCCGTTCGAACGGTGACTCTGGATTTTACTGCCAACTCAAAACCTCGCCTTATCATAGTCACCGCCATCCGAACCTACATGGACATCGCTCCGACCAGTGTTTTTTTGGCCCCGCTTTTTCTCCTGTTTGAAGGATTGCAGCTCGTCGCTGCGGAAAAATTACTCGGTATCAAGCAGATCGAATCAGGTTTAGTGGAGCGCGATAAAGTCCCCGGCGACACCGTCGCAGCCTTTTGGTCGCTCGGCATCATCGCCGAGGCCGCCTGGTGTCTTTGGCTGCTCTCCAACGATGTCACGCGTGTTCACGCCGGCTGCGTGCTGCTCATCAGCCTTTTTGGCTTTTCCATGCGCAATAGCTGCAAGCTAAAATGGGTGCTCGTTATCATGACCATCGAGGGCGCATGCCGGATGGGGCTGATGGTCTCGATGCTGGGGAGTGCGTGGCGAAACCTCTGATCCCGCCGCGTTGCCGGTTCTTAGCAAAACGTTCGTAATTCAACGCCGATGCCCTGGCCCGAGATTTCCGTCCCCTCACCCAATCACGCCGCCGAGCCCCCGCATGAGCGGGCAGGAGTTTGTTTTCACCACACGGTGATAACGTTCGGCCAGACCCTGGCGCTCATGCAGGCGATCACAAGCCGCGTGAGCTACCACGTGGTCATCGCCACCGACGGCACCCGGGCCCGATTGGTGGCGGATCATCACGTCGCCTGGCACGCCGGCGTATCCAATTTCAAAGGACGCAGCGCCGCGAACGCCTTTTTACTCGGGGTCGCCTTTGCCGGTGACACCGGAAAGACCCCGCTCACCCCCGCTCAAATTGCCTCCGCCTTGGAGTGGATGGAGCCGCGCTGGTCGAAATACCGCTGGTCTCTCGAATGGATGACCGACCACCGCCAGGTCGCCCCGGATCGTAAAGACGACCTTTCGCCCGCCGAATGGTCACGCTTGCTGGAAGCCATCCGGGGGCACTTCGTTTAAAAAAGAGCGCCGGAGCCGCACCGAGGAACCCCGCCTCAAGACACCCCGCCTCAAACCTGCGTCTTGAAATACGCGATCGTGCGTTTCAACCCCTCTTCGAGCGGCACCTGCGGCGCCCAGTTATCGAGGTGCTTCTGGGCTAACGTAATATCGGGGCGGCGCTGCTTCGGGTCGTCGCCGGGCAAGGGACGGTGGACGATCTTCGATTTGCTGCCGGTGAGTTTAAGCGTGAGTTCGGCCAGCTCCAGCATGGTGAACTCGCCGGGATTGCCTATATTGATCGGCCCGGTGACGTTATTCTGAGTCATCAAGCGCACGAAGCCCTCGATGAGGTCGTCCACATAGCAAAATGCCCGGGTCTGCAGGCCGTCGCCATAGATGGTGATATCCTGACCGCGCAAGGCCTGCACGATGAAGTTGGAAACCACGCGGCCATCGTTCGGATGCATCCGGGGACCGTAGGTGTTAAAAATACGCACGATGCGGATATCGACCTGATTTTGACGGTGATAGTCCATGAACAACGTCTCCGCGACGCGCTTGCCCTCGTCGTAGCAGGAGCGAATGCCGATCGGGTTCACGTTGCCCCAATAGGACTCGGGCTGCGGATGCACGACCGGATCGCCATAAACCTCCGACGTGCTGGCCTGGAACACGCGGGCCTTGGTGCGCTTGGCGAGGCCGAGGCAGTTAATCGCGCCCATCACGGAGGTTTTCACCGTCTTGATCGCGTTGTATTGATAGTGAGGCGGCGAGGCCGGGCAGGCGAGATTGTAGATCTGATCCACCTCGAACTTAAAGGGGTCGATCACATCGTGACGGACCAACTCGAAATCAGGCCGGCCGTGCAAATG
>JBEGTN010000009.1:0-3525 GCA_041179405.1 Verrucomicrobiota bacterium | reverse complement strand
TAAAAATCTCGCACAGCTCCGGCGTGATGCGCTGGGGCAGAAACACCGGGATGCGCGAGCCGATGCGGATAAACTCCACATGCGGAATGGCCCGCAGACGCCCCAGTAAATGATCGAGCTTTCGGTCGCTCAGCAGCAGCGGATCGCCGCCCGAGAGCAGCACATCGCGCACCTCGGGATGCGACTCTATGTAGCGCAGGCCCTGCTCGTATTCGGGATGGAAATTGTAGTCCTGCGCATTCGAAACCAGCCGGCTCCGAGTGCAATACCGGCAATACGCCGCACAGCGGTCAGTCACCAAAAACAAGACCCGGTCCGGATAACGATGCACCAGCCCCGGCACCGGCGAGTGCTCATCCTCGCCGAGCGAATCCAGCATCTCCTCGGCATGGAGCTGCGTCTCGCCCGAACGCGGAATCATTTGCAGGCGGATCGGGCAGTTAGGATCGTTGCGGTCGATGAGGTTGAAGAAATAAGGCGTGATCGCCAGCGCCAGCTTCTGGCTGGCGAAGAGCACTCCGGCCCGCTCGTCGGTGGTGAGCGTCATGTAGCGCTCGAGGTCCTCTAGCTTGGTGATGCGGTTCTTCAGCTGCCACGCCCAGTCATTCCAATCGCTGGCAGGCACGTGCTGCCAAAGTCCCTGCCCCTCGAACCAAACGCTGCGGTCTTCTGTGTAACCCATTGTCCGGCCAAGCTGGGCAAGCACGGCACGGTGTCAAATCGCTGAACAGGATCGATTCCCGTCACCCGAAGTGGCCCGCGAACAATCCCAGTTCCGCACAAAAACCCTTGGCAGGCTCCCACGCACCCATTTTCGTCGCATTTCCATGCCCACCGTGAAGCCCGCCCTACTCGCCCTCGAAGACGGTTCCATCTACCGCGGCCGCGCCTTTGGCGCCGACGCCACCATCGCCGGCGAATGCGTCTTTAACACCTCGATGACCGGCTACCAGGAGATCGTCACCGATCCGTCCTACTTCGGCCAGATCGTGACCTTTACCGCGCCCATGATCGGCAACTACGGCGTCAACGCCGAGGATACCGAGGCCGCCGTGCCCCGCGCCTCCGGCCTCGTCGTGCGCGAGCTCTCCCCCATCGTCTCCAACTGGCGCGCCACCTCCTCCCTCGGCGACTACCTGCGCCAATACGGCATCCCCGGTATCAGCGACGTCGATACCCGCGCCCTCACCAAGAAACTCCGCGTGGACGGCGCCATGAAGTGCTGCCTCTCCACCCTCCCGATTTCCGACGCCGACGCCATCGCCCGCGCCCGCGGCTGGCACGACATGGCCGGCTCCGACTACGTCAAGGACACCACCTGCGCCGAGCCCTACTTCTGGCGCGCCGACGACGCCACCCGTTACAACGCCCCCTACGTCCCGCCCGGCACCACCCTCGGCCTGGCCCGCATTCCCGCAAAACGCTTCACCGTCGCGGCCTTCGATTTCGGCGCCAAATACTCCATCTTCCGCAAACTCGTTAACCACGGTTTCGACGTGAAGGTGTTCCCCGCCACCGCCACCGCCGAGCAGGTCAAGGAGCACGCCCCCGACGGCGTTTTCCTCTCCAACGGCCCCGGCGACCCCGCCGCTCTCGCCTATATCCACAAGACCGTCTCCGGCCTCGTTCCCCACTACCCGATCTTCGGCATCTGCCTCGGTCACCAGATGATTACCCACGCCCTCGGCGGCACCACCTTCAAGCTCAAGTTCGGCCACCGCGGCGGCAACCAGCCGGTGAAAAACCTCGAGACCGGCAAGGTCTCCATCACCGCGCAAAACCACGGCTTCGCCACCGATCCCGATTCCCTCGAAAAGGGCGGCGCCGTCGTCACCGAGATCAACCTCAACGACAACACCGTCGAGGGCCTGCGCCACAAGGCGCTCCCGATCTTCTCGGTGCAATACCACCCCGAGGCGGCCCCCGGCCCGAACGACGCCGACCCGCTCTTCAGCGATTTCTACCGCCTCATCGAGGACCGCAAAGCCGGCAAAATCTGAGCCGCCGCCCGCCACCCCTTCAGGCCGCCCTCGCCGGGCGGCCTTTTTTATGTCCACGCCCCCCCTTCGTTCCCTCCTCTCGCCCGGGACGCCCGCCGGCCGCGTCCTGCTCGGCACCATGACCCGCACCCTCTGGTGGACGCTCACCGTCCTCGCGCTCCCAGCCGGTCTGCTGAATATCGCAGCCTACTTCACTACCCGCCCCGTCTTTCTCGCCCAGCTTTCCCCTTTCCGCGTCCAGGCCGGCGCACTCCTTCTCGCGCATCTAGTTTTTTGTCTCGTCCTACGCCGCCGCCGCTGGGCCGCGCTCTTCGCGGTCCTCGCACTTTTTAATCTCTACGCCGTCCTCCGCCCCGCCATCCCCGAGCCCATCAGCGCCTACAACTCCGCCCATCCGCCCCTCAAGATTCTCTTCGCCAACGTCCTCACCTCCCACCCCGACCCCGCCCGCCTGCTCGCGCTCATCGCCGTCGAAAAACCCGACCTCGTCGCCCTCGTCGAGGTTAACCGCCGCTGGCAATCCCAGCTCACCCCGGCCCTCGCCCGCGATTACCCGCACTCCACCTTTCACCCGCGCGAGGATAACTTCGGCGTCGCCGTCTTCGCCCGCGACGCCGTCACCAACCCCCGCCTGGCGGCCTTCGCCGATCCCGAAATCCCCTCGCTCGACCTGACCCTGCGCCACGGTGCCCGCGACTTTCGTATCCTCGTCACCCACACCCTTCCCCCCGGCAATGCGGAAGGCACCAAGCTGCGCGACCTGCAACTCGTCGCCCTCGCCGGCTGGTTCGCCGACACCACGACTCCGGTCCTCGCGATGTCCGGCACCGCAGCCACCCTGGTCGAGCCCCCGCTCGCGCTCGCCGTCGGCGACCTCAACGCCACCCCGTGGTGCCCGCCCCTGCGCCGCCTGCTCGACGACGCCCGCCTTCACCTCGCCGCCCGCGGACACGCCGCCTGCGCCGCAAGCTGGCCCGTCGCCGTCCCCTTCCTCCGCATCCCGCTCGACCACGCGTTGCTGAACGCCGCACTCGTCTGCACCGCCTACCGCGTCGGCCCCGACATCGGCTCCGACCACTTCCCCATCCTCCTCGAAGTCCAGCCCGCCGCCTCGTTCCAATAAACTCCCCCTCCTCCTCTCCGTCGCAGGCTTGAACGTGAGTTCAAGGGTTTGTTGCCGCCCCTAAAAAAATCCCCGCCCGCATGAAAAAATGGCTCCTCCTCGCCGCCCTCTTCGCCGTCGGCTGGCTCTGGCTCCACGAGCCCGCCGCCAAGTGGAAGGGCCTGCCCGCCGCCCGCGATCCGCAGCAGGACACGCTACAACTGCCCGCCCCCTTTCACTCCGGCGACTACACCATCACCCCGCTCGCCCGCTACGCACTGAAAGCCGTCGTGCTCAGCCGTTCGCGCTACCGCTACGACGCCAGCGCTCCGCTCTCACCGCTCGACCTCGCCCTCGCCTGGGGCCCCATGTCGGACGCCGCCGTCATCAACGAACTCAACATCTCCCAATCCGGCCGCTGGT
>JBEGTN010000008.1:0-5760 GCA_041179405.1 Verrucomicrobiota bacterium | reverse complement strand
ACAAGGAGCCCTGCGATTCTGTCTTACCCACCTTCCATTTATTGCCTGGTAGCTCAGTGGCAGAGCAGGTGACTGTTAATCACTTGGTCGTAGGTTCGATCCCTACCCGGGCAGCCATTTTAGTTCAAAAGCGAACTGGTTAACTCCAGTTCGCTTTATTTTTGAGAGTAAGGCATTTGCGTAAAACGAGATATTAAGCACGAACCGCTTGGTTTGTATTTGGGTCACTGAATCCTGCCCCGAGGGCTCTTTCAGGTCCTCCTCTAGGCCGGTGGTGAATCTCAGAACTTTTTTCTGAGATTAAATTGAAACTGAGCTTTTGTTGGGCGGGCACGGCGATCGATATTCATAGCGACATGCAGGAGCGGCTATACCGTAAACATTCTTTCTATTCATCTTACTGGACATTCCGGGACCGATTGAGCCAGACCGGGCTATACGGAAGTCTCCTTAAAATCCCTTCGCCTGCTTCCTAAATACCCTGCTTATGAACCTCCTTCCGTTGGCTTCGCTTATTCTCCTTGGCCTGAGCCCATTCGTCTTATCCGCCGTGCCCGATCCAACTCCGCCCCGTCCCATACTCGACGGCTTTACCGCCGATCCCTCCATTCGCGTTTTTGGCGACACTTACTACGTGTATCCGACTTCGGATAAACCCAACTGGATGACCACCGATTTCTCGGTGTGGTCCTCCAAGGATCTCGTGAACTGGAAGAAGGAGCGCATGATCCTCGACGTCGCACATGATCTGAAATGGGCCAATATTCGGGCCTGGGCTCCCGATTGCATCGAGCGCGACGGCACTTATTTTTTCTATTTCTGCGCCGACGGCAAAGTCGGCGTCGCTACCGCTAAGTCCCCCGCCGGCCCCTTTGTCGACGCCCTCGGCAAACCTCTCCTCGACCGCAAGGCCGAGCCGCGTTTCACCACCAACACCATCGACCCGTATCCGTTTATCGACGACGATGGTCAGGCCTACATTTACTGGGGCAACGGCCGCGAACGCGCCAACGCCCTCCGCCTTTCCCGTGACATGCTGCATGTCGAGGGCGACCTTATCGACATCCCGATCAAGGGCCGCAGCTCCGGCGTCGTGGTGGACTTCCGCGAGGGCGTGGTCGTTTTCAAACGCGCCGGTCGTTACTATTTCATGTGGTCGGTGGACGACGCCCGCAGCGACGACTATCGCATCGCCTACGGCACCGCCGCTTCGCCGCTTGGTCCGGTCGAGATTCCCGCCGAGGGCGCGCTCGTGCTGCGCAAAAACGGCGCGGCCAAGGGCACCGGGCACCACAGCGTGGTGCAGGTCCCCGGCACCGACCGCTGGTATGCGGCCTACCACCGGCACTCCATCCCAGGCGGCGGCGGCTACCAGCGCGAGACCTGCCTCGCCCGTATGTAGTTCAACCCTGACGGCAGCATTCGGCCGATGGATCCGCTCGTCCCCGCCTTCCCGCCCGGCTCGCCCGGGGAGCCCGTTGCCCCTTCGCTCAAACGCACCGAATGAAAACTCTTTCAACCCTCCTCCTGATGTTTTGCTCCACCGCGCTCGCCGCCACCGACGGCGGATTCCTCTTCACCACCTTCAAGGGTGAACAAAGTCCCCGGACGGAGCAGATCTATTTTGCCTTGAGCAAAGACGGACGCGCCTGGCGGGCCTTGAACGGCGCCGAGCCCGTGCTGGTGAGCCAGCTCGGCGAAAAGGGCGTGCGTGATCCTTACCTGTTGCGCGCCCACGACGGCAAAACCTTCCATCTCATCGCGACCGATCTCTCGATTAATCTGAACCATGATTGGAAGCGCGCGGTCCAGGCGGGCAGCCGCTCCATCGTCATCTGGGATTCGACCGACCTCGTGAATTGGTCCGAGCCGCGCCTGGTCGCGGTCGCGCCCGAGGACGCCGGTTGCACGTGGGCCCCCGAGGCGGTTTACGACGAGGAAAAGGGAGATTACCTCGTGTTCTGGGCCTCGACGACGAAGCGCGACGCCTTCGCCAAGCATCGCATCTGGGCGGCGCGCACGACCGATTTCAAAACCTTTGGCGCGCCCTTCATCTACATCGAGAAACCGACCACGGTGATCGACACGACCATCGTGCGCGACGGCGGCCGTTACCACCGTTTCACCAAAGACGAGAAGCACAAGGCTATCACCATGGAGACGGCGGAAAAACTGGCCGGCCCGTGGCGCGATGTGCCGGAGTTTTCACTGGCGAAGCTGGTCGGCTACGAAGGCCCGGAGTGCTACCTGGTTCCTCCCGCCGCCCCCGGCCAGGCGCCCGCTTGGTGCCTGATTCTCGACCACTACGCCAAGGGCAAAGGCTACCAGCCCTTTGTTACCCACGATCTGGCGGCCGGCCAGTTTACGCCGGGCGAGGGGTTTACCTTTCCCTTTCACTTCCGCCACGGCTCGGTGCTGCCGCTCACGGCGGAGGAATACGGCCGGCTCGAGCAGGGCATCCGCGCCAAGTAGCGCTCGCCAAACCCGGTCTTGGACAAGCCAAGCCCCTACACCCGGAAATGGCGGACAGCTGGTCCCGTCGGGCGATGGCACATTATAGCTTCGGCGTCGGCGCCTCGGGCGAGCCGGTGATTTCGAGGGCTTCGCTTCGTCCGGCGAGTTTGAAGCGCGCCTCTTCATGGTAGGCGATGCGGGCGAGACGTAGTCCGGCGCGCCAGGCGGCGAGTTTGGCTTCGTTGGGTATCCCCTTCGCAATGAGGGGGAATTCCGAGGGAGAAAAATTCTTGTTGATGCGCTTAATGTCGATGCCGCCAACCTGCAGGGGGATGCCCCAAGAATCGAGATACGTCGGCCGGGCTTCGTCTCGCTGAACAAACAGGTAGTCGTAGCCCTCGTCCGCATTAAACGGGTGGCGGGGGGCGTCGCGCCAGGTGTCCCAGAAATCGCGCAGGCGGGAGTTTGCGTGCGTGGTCACGATTCTTACTGTGATGCCATTCATGGGTGCCTCGACCGAGGCGATTCGCAGGCCGCCGTTGGCATCGGTGTGCCAGACTCCGGGGCTGAGCGGCGCATCGAAACGCAGCTCCAGTTTTTCCAAGCTGACGCTTAATTCGGTGGTGACAGCCGGTGGGCCGGCGCGCAGCAGGGCGATCTCGTTGGGTTTGAGTTCAGTTCGAATCCAGAGGGACGAACTTTCTGTTTCACGGGCAGTCGGAGCGGTGTCTGAACCAGGGCTTGTATCGACTGGGTCGATCTTCGCCGGCGGGAATTTCATTTGCGCTTTCAGCGAGGCGAAGGCGCCCGTGAAATCTACATGGGACTTGGGATAATCAGGGCGAAAAGTCCGGCCGTCTCCGGTCTTGAAATCGAGGGATTTCACGTGGGAGGAAACGACGAATCCTGCGGGGACTCCTTCGATTGTCCAATGGGAGTTCAGCCCCACCCAGGCTCGTTCTCGTTGGAGGGTATTTTGACCATGGTAATATTTGGCGGAAACTGCGCGCAGGGTGAAGTTTTGCGCGACCTCGGGGTGTAACTCGGTCCAAGGGTGCTGCTCATTCCATGTCCGGCGGCCTGGCGTGCGCGGTTTGAAATCATAGGGCAAGTAGAGGGTGATGGCGACGGCGGCGAGGTAGAGCAGCGCGTAGCCGGTGAGCACCGCAGCGGTGCGGCGGCGGAGAAACTGCCACACCACCAGCGCGGGGAAAACGAGCGCGACCATGACCCACACGGGGACCATACGACTGTCGGACAGATTAGGGATCACCGCGACCGGCGACACGTAGGGCGAGCTCGGGAACAAAGCGAAGCAGATGATCATGGCCGCCTGAACGACGGACCAGAGCACGGCGCGACCGAAGGAATCGACCAACGAGGCGAGGAGGAAGGCCGGCAGGATGATGAGTGTCTGCCAGAAAAGAACGTCGGCGGCGGCGAGCGCCAGATCGGCTCCGCGAAGTCCGTTGACCAGCCACCAAGGCGACCACACCAGCACCGGAGCGAGGCCGAAGAGGAGGAAGGCGGCGAGGACCTTGGCCGTGAGCAGTCCGCCACCCGAGATGGGTCGGGTGCGCCAGAAGGCGCGGGTGCGCAGCGGGGCGTCGGCCTGGACCAGTCGCAGGACGAGCACGTAGGTCAGGAGGCCCTGGGCGACGTTCAGGACCAGGTTGAGCTGCGTCGCGAGTTCGTGGTCCTTGGCCGTGAAGCGGGTTGCGAGGACGCACCAAGCAGCGAGGGCGAGTTGTGTGAGGAGCACGGCAAGGTAGCCGAGCCAAGGCCAGCGAAGGAGGCGGAGGTCTTTGCGAACGAGACTGAAAATGGCGGACATGTGGTGTGTGGCGGGAGTGTTTCGTCTTAGAGTTTAGGGGCCGGTGCTTCCGACGAACCGGCGATCACGAGGCCCTCGGTGCGGCCGGTGAGGAGGAGGCGGGCCTCCTCGTGGTAGGTGATACGGACGACCCTTAGTCCTGCCCGCCAGATGGCGGGGTCGATGTTGGAGGGCACCCATTTGCCATCGCGGCGGATTCGATCAGGCGTGCAGATCGGCGTCGAGCGACTGATCAGGACGCCATTGATGAACAGCTGGGTGTTCCAACTCCTGAGGTTCCGTGATCTCATGCTCGCCGAGTCGAAGATGTAGTCTTCGGTGTGCGATTCGGCGGGAGAATAGCTCCGCTGAGGGTTTTGGTAATCGGAGCGCCGCATCGCCACATAAAGCTGGAGGAGCGATGAAGGTTCCGTGCTCGAAAGGGCAACGTGGATGTCGGCTTCGTGCGTATCTGTTTTTATGATACGCATGCTCCCGTGGGGATCGGTGAACGCGAGGCCCGTTGTAAGGGGATGAATCTGGCTGATTTCCGGACGGCTGAGGCTTAAGTGAAGGGTGGTCGTCGCGGTTTGTGGGTGGAGTTTTATGCGCTCGGCTTGGGCGAGATCCAGATAGTGGTTGATGAGGATGGATGGGGGACGGGAATCGTCGTCGGGTATGTTTTTGAGTGGTAATCCGAGGTGATTGCGCAGCATTTCACCTGCCGGATTGTCCTTGGATAGCACGTAGCTGCGCACCTCGTTGGGCGAGACCGCTTTGTCCCGGCTGTCGGCATACGAGAGGGTGGTGTGGTAGGAATTGGCGTATAAGTCGGGCGGCAGTCCGGTGACGGGCCATGTCAGGCGAACGTGGGCCGGATCGGGCTTGGAGCTGCGATAGCGTGCGTGGCTGTATTCGGCTGTTACGTTCGGCTGGAGGGCGATGTTCTTGTAGCGCGCGGCGTTCAGCTCGGTCCAGCCGGCCGGTTTGGGGACGAAATTCCAGGATGAACACCGCCAGATCACGGCGACGGCCACATGGAGGAGGACGAAACCGGCGATGACGGCAACCTGGTGGCGGCGGCGGAATTGCCAGACGATGAGCGCAACCATGCCTAGGGTCGCGATGCCGGCGGCGAGCACCTCGCGGCTGAGCTCGAGACCGGGTTCGAGCAAGGTTAGCTGTTCCTCCGACTGACCGGCAAAGAGCGTGAGGCCGACGATGGCACCGTATTGGACGATGGACCAGAGGACGGCGCGGCCAAAGGAATCGACCACGGAGGCGAGGAGGAATGCAGGCAGGATGAGGGCGACGTGAACGAGCAGGAGTTCGAAGGCGGCGAGGGCGAGGTCGGCACCGGCGAGGCCGTTGGTCAGCCACCACGGCAGTGAGACCAGCACGGGGGCGAGGCCGAAGAGCAGGAACGCGGCGAGGGCCTTTGCGAGGAGCAGGCCGCCGCCCGAGATGGGGCGGGTGTGCCAAAAAGCCCGGGG
>JBEGTN010000007.1:0-8763 GCA_041179405.1 Verrucomicrobiota bacterium | reverse complement strand
TGGCGGTGCGCACCGGCTGCGTGATGCCGCAGCCGGAGAGCGCCTGGCTCGCGGACGGCGACCTCAAGAACCTGCTCGAACTGACCGGGTGGGAAGTGGTGCGCTTCGAGCGGCAGCAGTTGTTCCCTTTCGAGGTGCCGGTGCTGTCGCCCTTTTTGAACCGCTTCTGCGTGCGCCTGCCCCTCGTGCGGCACCTGGGTATCACGCTCTGCCTGACCGCGCGTCCGCGCCGCGCGCCGGCTCCGGCCGGCAGCTTGAGCTGCTCGGTCATCGTGCCGGCGCGCAACGAGTCGGGCAACATCCGGCCGGCGCTGGAACGCATCCCGGTGCTGGGCGCGGGCACGGAAGTGATCTTCGTCGAAGGCAACAGCAAGGACGACACCTGGGAGACGATCCAGCGCGAGGTGGCGGCCTACACCGGGCCGTTGACCGTGCGGGCCATGAAGCAGCCGGGCAAGGGCAAGTGGGACGCGGTCTTCACCGGATTCGCGGCCGCGACGGGGGACGTAGTGGTAATCCAAGACGCCGACCTGACTGCGCCGCCCGAGGACCTGCCGAAGTTTTTCGCGGCGATCGAGAGCGGCGCGGCCGAGTTCGCCAACGGCAGCCGGCTGGTGTATCCGATGGAGAGCGAGGCGATGCGTTTCCTGAACCTGCTCGGAAACAAATTCTTCGCGGCGGCCCTGTCGTTTGTGCTGGGGCAGCCGGTGAAGGACAGTTTGTGCGGCACGAAGATGCTGCTGCGTTCGGACTACGAGCGGGTGCTGAAGCGCATCGCGCGGTTTGGGGATTTCGATCCGTTTGGAGATTTCAACCTGCTCTTCGGCTCGGCGCTGCTGAACCTGCGCATTCGCGACGTGCCGGTGCGCTACAAGGACCGCACCTACGGCGAGACGAACATCTCCCGTTTCAAACACGGCTGGATTCTGCTTCAGATGACCTGGTTTGGCATCAAGAACCTGCGCTGTTTTGGTCGGGGAAATGTGGATGCGGCATCTCCAAAATGAGCGGAGTTGATCGCTCTCCGCTGGCCGGTTCGGCCGATGTGAAACCGGTGCGTAAGACGGTGCTGGAGCGCATGCCGTGGTTGCCGCCGGCGCTGGCCTTCGCGGCGGCGCTGATGGCGTTTATGGCCTGCTGGTTGCACGCGCCCTTGTGGGAGGTGTTCGGGTTGCCGCATCTTGAGCCCGGGTATATGGATACGACGGCGGTGTTGTCGGCGAGTGATGCGAGCGCGGCCGGCGCTGATCCCTACGCCAAGCCGAACCTCTACGATGCGCTCAACCGGCCCCATGTTTACGGCCCCTGGTGGCTGGAGCTGCATCGCCTGGGATTGACGAGGGCCGACCGGGTGTGGTTGGGGACGGGACTGATGCTGCTGAGCGCGGGAGTGATGGCGTGGTGGCTGCGCCCCAAAACGTGGGCAGCGACGGGCGTGGCGGTGTTGTTGATGGCCTCGCCGCCGGTGATCCTGGCCTTTGAAAGAGGGAACAACGACCTGGTGATATTCATGATGCTCGCCGGAGCAGGCTGGTTGTTAATGAAAAACGCAGCGTGGCGCACGGGTCTGGCGGCGGGCTTGGTGTGGCTGGCGGCGGCATTGAAATTTTATCCCCTGGTGGCGGTGCTCGCTTTGTGTGCGCAGGGCGGGCGAAGACGCTTTGCGGGGTGGGGTGCGGCCGTGGTGGCGGGATTTGCGGTGGTGGCGTGGCTATACCGGCAGGACATTACGCGGGCGTTGACCGTAGTGCCCGCGCCAGAGTCGCTGACCGTGTATGGGCTTAAGGTGATCGCGATCGGGTGGACCACCCTGCATCCGATGGAGTATTGGTTTCTCGCCGGATTGGTAGTGGCGATCACGCACTGGGTGGTGCTGGCCGTTCGTGATCGACGAACGCTGCCGGATGAACTGGCGGGGGCGTTTATCGCGGGGGCGAGCGCATGGGTTGTGTGCTACCTTTTGAATACAAATTACGGGTATCGGGCGATTTTGTTGCTATTACCTGCCGGCGCTTGGTTGCGAATGGCGCAGCGAAAGGAGCAGGCGGGAATCTACCGGGCTGAAAAGTGGGCGCTGGCCGGGGTGCTGCTGTTTTTTTGGTTAAGATCGGCGCATCCGCACATGGGTTTGATGAAAACCCAGACCCAGTTTCGGGTGGTGTCGTTTACCCTGGGTCTTGAGAACGGGATGGCGCTCGGCATCAGTCTCTACCTGGTGGTGGCGGGCCTGAAGTGGGGCTGGCGCAGATGGCGGCTAACGAGCGGTCGTGAGGAATCGGCCGGGGCGGCAACAGCGGAGGCGGGACGAGCATGAACGCGGCGGGTTTGCCGTCCCAGTTATGGGTTTTGGCGCCTGTCGTGGTCTGGGCGGCGATTTTATTGGGCCTGATGCGAAAGGGCAGGGGCGGCAGCGAGGCGTTTTTGCAGTCGCTGATGCTCTGGGCCGGGCTGGTATGGGCAATGAGCAACGTGCTGTCGTTCGCCGACGCGTTTACCCCGATGGTATTGCGGTTGGTTTGGGCGACGGCGGCCGGTGTCGCAGCGGTGTTAATCTTGCGCTGGCGGACCGGGCTGGCGATGCCGCGGCCGGCGCGGTTTGAGGGGATAGAGCGCGGTATGCTAGTGCTGGCACTGTTGCTCTGTGGTTTTGCGCTGTTGCGCGCATGGGTGTCGGCCCCGAACACGGTGGATGTTTTGAATTACCATCTGCCGCGCCAGATCTGGTGGCTGCAAAATGGAAACCTGGCCCATTACGCCACGATCAATGCGCGGGAAAATATCATGCCCCCGCTGGCGGAAGTCATCGGCGCCCAGTTCCTCGGCCTGACGGGAAGCGACCGCTGGGCGAACCTGCCGCAGGCGATCAGCTATGCGGCGCTGGCGCTGGCGGTGGCACTCTTGGCACGGCGACTCGGGGCGGGGCGAAAGGCTTCGCTGGCGGCCGGCGTGATGACGCTTTTGATCCCGATGGCGCACCACGAAGCGAGTGGGGCGAAGAATGATTTGATGGCGGCGCTTTGGACGGTGCAGGCGGCGCTCGCCGTCGAGCGGATGAGGCGAATGCTGGCGGAAGGGCGAACGGTGATCGGGGAAGGCCTCTGGCTGGGGCTGGCGGTGGCGCTGGCCTGGCTCACGAAATCAACCGCCATGTTGTTTTTACCACCGTTGATCCTGGCGGGTTTGGCGGGCGGCCTTCGCGGCACCGGATGCAAGGCGCTCCTGCGTGGCGGCGCGGCGGCGCTGGGGGTGTGGTTACTGGCGGTGGCGCCCTTTCATGGCCGGAACCTGATGGGCGCGGGTTCGCTGCTGGGCGAACACCGGGCGGAAGATGGCGGCGCCCAGGTGAACGAGGCGATGAGCCCCGCGCTGTTGGGCTCGAACCTGCTGCGGCACGCCACGCTGCATCTGCTCGGGCCGAGTGAAACGGCGAACGCGGCGTGGATGCGCTGGGTGAAGGCGTATCACGATGCGACCGGGCTTGGGTTGAGCGACCGGAGGATCACGCTTTGGACCACCGAGTTTGCCCCGGCGTATGCACCGCAGGTGGAAACCCTCGCGGGTGCGCCGGTGCATTTTGTCTTAATTTTGGGAGTGGTAGCGGCGGCTATAATGGGAGTCGGCGCCGCACCGATCCGGCGGGCGCGCTGGCTGGTGTGGGCGGTGGCGGGAGGCGGGGTTCTTTTTTGTTTGGTGCTGAAGTGGCAGCCCTGGGCGACGCGGCTGGAGTTGCCGCTATTTGCGCTTGGGATGGTGCCGGCGGCGCTTGGGTGGTCGGGTTCGCTGCGGGCGAATATCGGTGCCGGACTGCTGGGGTGCGCGGCGGTGTTTTTTTGGTGGCAAGGAGCGGATACCGAAGGGCGAAACCTATGGCGCGGATCGACGCTCTGGGGGAAGTCGAGGCAAGCCGCCTACTATGCCAAGCTGCCGCAGCTGGAAGAGCGCGATGCGATGCTGGCAAAGCTGATCGAAGAGTCGGGTGCGCGCCGGGTGCAGTTGGTAAATTTGCACGACATAGCGTATCCCTTGATGCGGCGTTTGCTGGTGCAGCGACCGGATACGCGCTTCGTGGACGGAGGTGGTCGGCCCGATGTGTTGGTGGTGCTGAATCGCGGTGACAGCCTACCGCTCTATCGCCCGGGTGAAGCCGGGCGGGTGTGGAGGCTGGCCGGCGAGGGCTATGGGGAGGGAGTGTATCTGCCAGAGGAGCGGGTGAGTGCGCTCGGGTGGTGGAAGCGGTTGCCGCGCTACGCTGGATTTAGCGCGGAGGAGGGTTTTCAGGGGATCGACTACAGTGCGGGCGGCGGACGTTCCGAGCAGGGGCGAAGCCTCGGGGGCGGGACATCCACCTTGCGTTTCCTGGGGCGGGGCGCGCCCATGACGTTTTTGATCGAGCTGGTGCCGCTTGGCCCGGCAGCGGGAACGGTGAGCCTCTACCTGGATGTCGATGACGAACCTTGGCGGCGCATCGAAGTGGGCGGAGGCGGGTCGCCTACTTCGGCGCAGTTGAAACTGCCAACAGGCGCGGGCTGGCACCGGTTGCAGCTGCGGTGCGGTCCGGGTGCGCCGGAGTTGTTGGTCTTGCGGCTGGTGATCAATGACTCGCCGCCGGAGCGGGCGCGTTGAACACGACCGGGTCGGAGAGCGCGTGAATGATGTCCTGCGAGCTGAGACGAAAAATCAGGATGGAGTTGCCGACCAAGGCGAGCGGCTCCCGGTTTTGGAGGTAGCGGCAGAGGCGCCCGAAGCGCAGGTTTTCGAGTTCGATGAGGCGGCGTTTGATCGTATTTTTATCAAGCGGTTCGCCGGTTGTGTGATCTTGAGTGAGATCGGTCTGCAGGAACCAGGTGGAGAGATTTTGGTAGGCGGTTTCGTAGCGAGGGCTCCACGGACCGCGCACAAGGGAATAGGTGCGCTGATACATCGTGGCCCCGAGGCAATACAGGCCGGCGTTCATCGGAGCGGGCAGATCACGCACGGCGCGGTCGAATAACTCGTCGCCTAGCCGCGTGAAGGTGAAGCCCAGGCGACTCGGTTCATCCTCACCGAAGTAGGAAAGATGGAGGGCTTCGCCGCGGTGGTTTTCCTTCAGCCAGTCGCGTAATGCGGGCAACCCCTGCCCCCAGTCGAGCGAGCTGTCCACCAGGTGGTGGTAACCCTTTGATGGTCCCCCGGCCAGGGTGTTGAAGTAGGTCAGGTAGTGGGGGCGAACCCCGAAGGACGCGGCGGCCTGGGCTGCGGTCACGCAGGCGATCACGGCCCAGCGCAGAAAGTTTTTTCCGCGTAATACAAATACACTACAAGAAACCAGGACATAGGTGACTGGTAGCGTGGGCAAGAGGTGCCGGAAACCGATGTTGAGGTGGCTGGTCACTGCCGCCGCCCAGTAAACCACGAGAAAAACCAAGGCTGGCGCGAGGCGATAGGCGAGCCGCCGGTAAGGCCCGGAGACGAGCAGCACGAGCGTGAGGGGTAACAACAAAAGCACCGCCGGAGGCGTCTTGAGGACGAACGCCAAGGGGAAAAACTCCGGCCAGCCGGTGAGCGAGTAGTCGCCGGCGAGGAAGGCGAAGCGGACCTTGGAGTTTAAGGCGACATAGGCCAGTCCGTAGAGCCAGGCCTCGGGTAGCAGGCGGGCGTCGCGCGCATGGCGGACCATGGTTTGGATCATGCCCGGCTGGACGGGCACAAAGTCGTTGGCCTCGTGTGCTCCGGCCAGGTTCAGGCCAATACCCTGCCGTTCGTTTTCGATCAGTATGTAACTCCATGTCACCGGAGAGATTTCGCCGTAGGTGTTTGAGGCGGCGTAGCGGAATCCGTAGGCGCTCCAGATGCAGGCGATCGAAAGCCCCAGGGCGATCCCGCCCGCCAGCACGAGACCGGCAAGCTTGCGCCAGCCGGCCAACCGAAAACGAAGGCGGGCGACTTGCACCGGCAGATCTGTTTTACGTAGCAATCTGGCTCCGATCAGAAGGAGGGCGATCGGACCCAGCAGCAGGGCGGAAAACTTGGTCACGGCCAGCAGGCCGAAGGCAAGCCCTGCGGCTGCGGTGCGGCCGAGGGTGATGCGATGGCAGAGACGCCAGGTCGCGAGCAAGGCCAGGGTAAAGGCGAGGGCGGTGGCGGTGTCGGAGGTGGCGAGGCCGGCGTTGGCGAGCAGATTGGGGCAGAAGACGGCGAGGCCGAGGGCGAGAAAGCCGCCCGAAGCGCCGACTAAGGAGGCGGACCAGAGGTAGACCATCAGGCAGAGCACGCCGCCGAGCAGGGCGTTCATCATGCGCGCGCGGGCGATCAATTGATCCGGGTCGTTGCCCTGCTTGAAAAGCCAGATATGTCCGAGATCCCACGGGTTGCCCGCTATCCAGTGTTCGGGCGCCTTGCCTGCGTCGGGGAAATTCAACGCCCGCCCGAGCAGCGGCAGCGCGAGCCAGCGCTGGGGCAGGTTGCCGTTTTCGGGTTGGAAACGGAAATCGGAAGCGTCCCAGTAAATACGGCCCGAGGTGACGTGGATAGGCTCATCCGCCGTAATGCCGACATGCGGGCTGACGCTGGCGGCCAGCCAAACATGCAGCGCGCAGAGGCAGGCGACGGCGATGGCGCGGAGGAGGCGGGGATTCACGGTGTCGATTTTACTTGGTAAGCACCCGAGCTGACTGAGTCCAGTCCATCGAGCCCATCGGAAAGGGCGGCTTTCAGGTCTTTGTCGTTCAGGAAGAACACGAGCTGGGTGTGGGCGACGATGGCATCGGGCGGGCGGTTGCGCAGGGAGTGGATAAGGCGTCCAAAACACAGTTGCTCATAGCGAATAAGACGCTGGCGGCTTTCGCGACCGTCGGCCGTGGTGCGGGTAAGTCCATCGAGAAGCGGCGCAGGTTCCTCCCGCCAAAAGCGGCGCAACTCCTGGTAGGATTTTTCGTAGCCTGGCCGCCAGGGGCCGCGCACGAGGGTATTGACGCGTTGCCACATGGTGGCGCTGAAAACGTAGACGCCCGGCAGATAGGGCGGGGCGCCGGCGCTCAATTGCTGATCGGGCTGGAAATACACATCGCCGATACGGGTGGCGTTGATGCCAAAACGTGTCGGCTCATCGCTGCCGAAATAGCTTAGGTAAACGCGACGCCCGGCGACGTTGGTTTTTAGCCACTCGGCTAAATCGGGCAGGCCTTGCCCCCAATCTAGGGAGCTGTCGACCAGGTAGCGGTGGCCTCGGTCCGGTCCGCCGGTGAGGGCGTTGAAATACGTCAGATAGTGCGGGCGAATCGTGAGTGACGCGAACAACTGACTCCCAGTCAGGACTGCGACCACGACCAGTGAGAACGCGGAGCTGGTTTTTTTCCGCAAGCGATAGAATACAAGTCCGGTGAGGATGAAGCCAAAGCCGTAGAGGGGCAGAATATGGCGGTGCCCGATGTTGAGGTGCGAGCTCAGCGCGAAGGCAGCGTAGATAAAAGCGGCGGCGAACGGCGCGGCGCATTTGTAGGCGAGGCGACGTTCCGAAGCGGAGGCGCGGGCGAGCACCACCCAGACTCCCCCGACAGCAGCGAAGAGCAGCAGTTCAACCGGTGTGCTTTTGACCAGCAGGGCAAAGGGGAAGAACCACCACCAGCCGGTCGCCTCCCACTCGTCGCAGAGGAAGGCGGGGCGATAGCGCGCATTGTTATCAACGAAGGCCAGACCGTAGAGCCAGGACTCGGGTAGAAAATGGGATCGTGCGGCGGCGGCTACGAAATATTGCACCACTCCCGCCTCTACATGGGCGAGCCGCCCCTGGGTGGCACCGTCGGCCATGTAGAGGCAGCGTTCGTGGGGCTGGGTGATCAAGGTCTCAGTCCAAGGGAACGTAAAGGACTCCCCCTGCCTTGGGGCGGCGGCGGAGTAGCGGAAGCCGTAGGCAGCCCACAGCAATCCCCAGCAAAGCATGAGGGCTGCGCCGGTGGCCATGACGAGTGGAAATACCCGAGTCAGGCCCTGGTGTCTGCGATGAGGTAATTTTGGAAGACGAACGGGTAATCCCGTGGGACGAGCGATACGGATCAGAATGAGAATGACGATGATCGGAGCGAAGAGCACCACGGAGTATTTGCTGAGGGCGAGAAGCGCGAGGGTGGCGCCTGCGAGCAAAATCCGGCCGATGCTGATGCGATGGCAGAGGCGCCACCAGGCGGCGGTGGCGGTGAGAAAGCCCAGCACTCCCGCCATGTCCGAAGTGGCCAGGCCGGAATGGGCCAGCAAACTCGGACTGAAGGCGGCGCATGCGGCGCATGTTAGTCCGGTAAGCGGGCCAAAAAGGCTGCGCGACCATAGCCCGATAAGGGCCACGGTGGCTGCACCCAGCAGGGCGATCATGGATCGGCCCAGCAGGAGCATGTGCTCCGTATCGTTGCCGGATTCGAAAAAGAAGCGGCGGCCGATTTTATGGACCATCGCCAAGCGCCATTCCTCGTTGATATCGGGGGCGCCGAGATCGGGTAATTTCACGTTGGCGGACAGCGCCAGCGGCAGGCTGGCAAGCCGCTGGGGGAAAAGACCGTTTTCCGGCTGGAGCCGGTAGTCTTGCTGGTGCCAGTAGGTTTGTCCTGCGGTGAGGTGATATGTCTCGTCTGCCGTAACCCCCACTCGCTCGGTGTCACGCATCGCCATCCAGGCATGCAGCAGGCAGATCAGGGCAAGCGCCGCGCGCCAGTGGTTGTTGGACTCCAGGAAGCGCAAGGGTGATGTTTAAGTTTGGGCTGCCGGAGCGGTTCAGCGGGACCCTTGGGAAATGTT
>JBEGTN010000006.1:0-7793 GCA_041179405.1 Verrucomicrobiota bacterium | reverse complement strand
GCGGTGAAATGAAACTGGATCCGCTCTTCGAAATGCTCCTCAAACACCGCTCCGATGCGCCGGAATCCACGCGCCTCGAGCAACTTGATCAAGCTGCACATATCGACAAACTGATGGGGCACGACGCGGTGAAACTGCAATGGCGTGATCGCATACGAAGCCACGATCACAGAAAACGACGACCAATCCACTCCAGCCGGCAACTCGACCGGACGAAGAGGCGGCAGCAACAAGATCCCGCGGATGCCACGATAACGCAACACCTTGAGCAAGCGGCGCACATCACCCTCGTAGTCCAGTTGATGGAAACAAGACGCGATATAGCCGAGAGACTCGGCGCGGGCGACCGCTCCACGCCGCACCATTTCGCAGTAGTCTTCCGTGCCGGGAGGGAGTCGCATCGGCGACAAGTCCACTATCGCCATCGGCGGCGAATCACTCGCCTGCCGCAGATGGTGCAATCTAGTCATCAAACGCGCGATCTCCGGGTCCGGGCGATAGCCCAGTTTTTTCGCCGCCGCATGCACACGACGACGGGTCATATCCGAAATCTTCGGATTGTTGCGCAAAGACAACGATACCGTCATGATGCTCACACCCACCTCGCGGGCAACGTCACGTATACTGACTCGGGGGGGCGGCGAAGAAGGATCGAGGAACTCAGGGTCGGAGCTTTCCATGCCTCGAACTATTCACGGTTTACGATAAACCTCAAGTGAGATTGTAAGTCAATTTTTTCAAAACAAACTGTAAGTTTCATACCCTCGAGAGGCCGCAATTTGACCTCCGCTCCACCCCAAAGCTTTCAACCCCGCCCGTATAACCGCCTGCACGCAGGACGTGGACCAGCGCCCGAAAAAGCACCCATCCCTTACGCCCCATGAAACTCATCCGAACCCTCCTCACGCCCGCCGTATCGCTCCTGCTGGGCTCCGCTTGGCAAGCCCAGGCCGCCGTCGCACCCTACACCACCGACGCGAACACCCTCATCCTTTACAACTTCGAGTCCATCACCGGCAGCGTCATCACCAACGCCGCCAGCACCACCAGCGTGAACGACGGCATCTACGTCAACGGCACCTCGGCCACCGCCACCGTCCTCGCCACTCCGGCTACCGTCTCCGGCTACGCCGGCTTCGGCAATGCCCTCAACAACTTCTCCAACGCCACCGGCTTTTACGGCGTAGGCGTGGATGTCAGCAACGACAACGCTTGGAACTACGACGGCGCCACCAATCAGGACGACTTCAACTTCTCCTCCGCCTTCTTCACCAACGCCGCCACCGGCGTCGGCGCCTTCACCTTCGAGGCGATGGTTTACATCCCCACTCTCTCCCCGGGCACCGCCATACAGCAGGAGATCTGGTGCTCCGACACCGCCACCGGCACCCGCACCTTCCAGTTCCGCATTGAGAACGCCGGCGTGCTCCGCTTCGACGCCGCCCCCCTCGGCGTCACCGCCTACGACGCCTTCTTCGACCTCAGCACCGTCACCGGCACCCACGCCTTCGCCGCCAACACCTGGTTCCACGTCGCCGTCACCTACAGCTACGATGGCGTGAACCCCGCCACCACCAAGTTCTACTGGACCCGCGCCGACAGCGGCGCCACCCAGGCCAATCTCGTTTACACCCTCTCCGGCCAAGCCATGACCGGCTTCGCCGCCGCCACCAGCGCCAACCTCGTTTTCGGCAACGAGGGCCGCACCAACGGCGGCATGTCCGAGGGCACCCGCGGCCTGCTCGACGAAGGCCGCGTGAGCAAGGTCGCCCGCGCCGCCTCCGAATTCATCTTCACCACCGCTCCCGGCGACGCCGACGGTGACAATCTCCTCGACACCTGGGAAATCCAGTATTTCGGCAACCTCAACCAGACCGGCACAGGCGACCCCGATGGCGACGGCTTCAATAACGCCGCCGAATTCGCCGCCGGCTCCAACCCCACCGTTCTCGCCTCCACCCCGTCCGATACCGACGGTGACGGCCTGACTGACTCGTGGGAAATCACCAACTTCGGCAGCATCATCGCCCAAAACGGCTCCGGCGACCCCGACCGCGACTTCGCCACCAATCTCCAGGAACAAGCCGGCAGCTCCAATCCCAACAGCGCCGCCTCCTGGCCCGACACGGACTCCGACGGCCTGAACGACGGCTGGGAAATCCTCTACTTCGGCAACCTCGCCACCGGCAACATCGACTCCGACAACGACGGCGCCTCCAACGCCGCCGAGATGGCCGCCGGCTCCAGCCCCATCGACATCAACTGGACCCCCACCCACTCCGTCCTCACCCACCGCTGGAGCTTTAATGGCAACCTCACCGACTCCGTCGGCACCTCCACCGCCACCCTCGTCGATCCCGACTCCAACGCCGCTGTGGGCGGCACCGCCACCGCCGGCGCATCCGACGTCACCCTCACCGGCGGAGCCTCCACCACCTCCGCCTACATCAACCTCGGCACGAACCTCATCGGCGGCAAAGCCACCCCGGTGACCATCGAACTCTGGGCCACCCAGAACGCCGTGCAAAACTGGGGCCGCATCTTCGACTTCGGCAGCGCCACCACCGAGTATCTCTTCATGTCCTGGACCCGCGGCACCACCGCCACTCAAGACCAGGTCGAATGGGTCGATGGCGTCACCACAAACAAGCCGGATACCAACCAACCCTACGTCCTCGGCACCCAATACCACATCGTCATGACGCTCACTCCGGCCGTGAACACCGCCGGCGCCCTCACCGGCGGCACTCGCGTCACCTGGTATACCTCCCCCGCTTCCAACACCTCCACCCTCGTCGCCAAGGGCACCTTCGACACCACGATGAGCCTGATCAACCTCAACGACGTCAACAACTGGCTCGGCCGCTCCCAATGGGCTGGCGATAACGTCGCCGCCGCCGCCTACGACGAGGTTCGCATCTGGAACGGCGCTCTCACCTCCACCGAGATCAACCAGTATCAAGTCGCCGGCCCTAACGCCTTCTCCATCGCCGACACCGACGCCGACGGCCTGCCCGATGCCTGGGAAATCCTCTATTTTGGCAACCTTGCCCAGACCGCCTCCGCCGACCCCGATAACGACGGTGCCACCAACGCCGCCGAATACGCCGCCGGCTCCAACCCCTCCGTCCAAGCCTCCACCCCCACCGATACCGACGCCGACGGCCTGCCCGACGCCTGGGAAATCCAATACTTCACCAACCTTGCCCAGACCCCCACCGGCGACACCGACAACGACCGCAACACCAACCTCGCCGAATACCTCGCCGGCACCAATCCCGCGCTCAACACCTCCTGGCCCGACGCCGATGCCGACTCCCTCAACGACGGCTGGGAAATCTTCTACTTCGGCTCCATCACCGCCTTCAACGACCTCGCCGACCCCGATAACGACGGCGCCGACAACTACACCGAGCAATTCGCCGGCACCGACCCCACCAACGGTGACCGCGACTTCGACGGCCTGCTCGATACCTGGGAAGTCACCTACTTCACCACCACCGCCGCCCAGACCGGCTCCGGCGACCCCGACGGCGACGGCTTCACCAACCTCCAGGAACAAACCGCCCAGTCCAACCCCACCGTCGCCGCCTCGGTCCCCGGCGACATCAACGGTGACGGCCTCGCCGACGGACACCGCCTCGCCACCCCTGACCTCATCAACACCACCTCGTTCAACGCCGGCACCAACTGGACCGATACCCTCGCCCCCGCCGCCGGCCAGAACTACCTCGTCGCCGTCACCAGCCTGCGCACCCCCACCGACACCGCCGACTACACCTTTGCCGGCGCGAACCTCGTGCTCTTCACCGGTGGCAACCTCCTCGTCAAAGGCTCCGGCATCCTCACCTTCCCGGCCCTCATCCTCGACGGCGGACGCCTCCACAACGGCACCAACAGCAACGTCGTCGTCACCGTTGCCGGCGGCATCCAGGTCACCCGCGCCTCCGAGATCTACGCCCAGAACAATGGCTTCATCATCAACTCCACTGTCACCGGCACCAAAGACCTCAGCATCACCGGCGCCAGCCTCGTGACCTTCGCCGGCGTGAATACCTTCACCGGCAACCTCTCCGTGCTCAGCACCGCCGGCGGGTTCACCCTCGGCACCACCGGCGTGCATAAGTTCGCCCCCGCCGCGAACGGCATCACCAACGTCATCAGCGGCACCGGCATCGTCACGCTCAACGGCGCCTTTAACATCGACCTCGCCACTGCCAGCACCGTCTCCGGCTCGAGCTGGGTGCTCGTCACCACCACCGGCGTCAAGACCTACGGAGCCACCTTCACCGTCAACGGCTTCACCGCCGATGCCGGCGCAGTCGGCGCCCGCAAGTGGACCTCCGGCAGCTACCAGTTCGACGAAGCCACCAGCACCCTCAGCGTGACCGCCCCTCCCCTCACCGCCATCCAGACCTGGCGCGTGACCCACTTTGGAGACAGCGCCAACTCCGGCTCCGGTGCCAACCTCGCCGACCCCGACAACGACGGCCGCTCCAACCTCCTCGAATACGCCCTCGGCTCCGATCCCATGATCGGCAACCCCGCCGCCCCCGCCACCCTCGGCGTCTCCGGCTCCTTCCTCACCCTCGGCTTCCAAACGACCTCCGAGGACCTGCAAAGCCTAGTCGTCGAAGCCAGCAACGACCTCGTCACCTGGACTCCGATGCAGACCTATTCCGGCCACCTCAACACCGGCCCCATCACCTACATCGATAACGTGACCATCGGCTCCGTCCCCCGCCGCTTCCTCCGCCTCTCCGTCACCGCCCCGTAAGCAGTCCGACGTTAACAAGTTCCCGCCTCCCACTGAACGTATAATTCCGAAACAGGTCTATTGGCCAGTGTAGCCACGCCTGTGTCATACCAAATCCCCCAAGCATTCAGATTTTAACCACGGATTAACACGGATGGACACAGATACGAATGGGGTGATTTTAATCCGTGTTCATCAGTGTCCATCCGTGGTTAACTCATTCTTTTGAAGGTCTCCAGTAGTCTAAAACCATAGGGTAATTGGTATCAGGCGTGTTCAGACGCAGGAAAGTAACCGAAATTGCAGGTGTTGCCGAATACCAGGCTTCGCCCGAGAACACCCCCCCATCCTGCGGAATACGCTAAACTATCGCGATGCTCGTGCCCCAGCCACGCAGGCGCATCCTTTCGAGCCTGCGGTGCATCCCCATCCCCGCCGCAGCCCCATTTCCCACCTCCGACTTCCGGCCCCCAATTCACCTGCAGGCCGTCCCAAAAACCTCCGCCACCCATGCCGCGTCCCCGTCTCAAAGCCATTGTCTGGATGAAGCCCTACGCCTTCGACCAGGTTTTGTCCCAGGCAGAACTTGATCGTCTGAGCGAGGTGGTGGATGTGCTGGATATACGCCAGGACGAATTCCCCACCGACGAAAGCCTCGACGACCCGCGCCTCCGCCAGGCGGAGATCATCCTCTCCAGTTGGGGCCTGCCGCGCATGAATGCGCGCATGCTCTCCGCCCTCCCCTCCCTGCGCGCCATTTTCCATGCCGCCGGCTCGGTGAAATCATTTGTCACTGACGAACTCTGGGATCGCGGCATCCGGGTGAGCAGCGCCGCCGAGATCAACGCCCGCCCCGTGGGCGAGTTCACCTTCTCGATGATCGTCTTGTCCCTCAAACGCGTCTGGCCACGCATCACGGCCCAGCGCGAGTCTGGTCTCTACCTGCCCAACGACCCGCTGCTCGTCGGCGCCGCCGGCAGCACCGTGGGACTGCTCGGTCTCAGCCGCACCGGCCGCCTCGTGCGCGAGCAGATCCGCCGCCTGGATGTATCCGTGATCGCTTACGATCCGCTCGTCTCGCCCGCCGAGGCCGCCGCGCTCGACGTCGAACTCGTGTCCATGGAGGAGGTTTTCGCCCGCTCGCACGTCGTCAGCTGCCACATACCCTTGCTCGACGAAACCATCGGCCTGCTGCGCCGGGAACACTTCGCCGCCATGCGCCCCGGCGCCACCTTCATCAACACCGCGCGCGGCGCCATTGTGCAGGAGGACGAACTGGCCGAGGTCCTCGCCTCGCGACCCGACCTCTGGGCGCTGCTCGATGTGCTCACCGTCGAACCACCGGCCGCCGACGCGGTTCTGCCGGCCCTGCCCAATGTCATCGTGACGCCCCACCTGGCCGGCAGCCTCGGCCCGGAATGCCTCCGCATGTCGCGCGCCATGATCGACGAGATTTCCCGTTTCTCCGCCGGCCAGTCTCTCCAGGGAGAGTTCATCCGCACCCAGCTCGCCATCTGCGCCTGAGCCCCATTGTCCTGGTTGTTGAAACCAGATTAAACCCGAAACCCGCGATTAATACCAATCGCCACTCGCATTTAGACTTATGGTAGGGCGGGACCGCTGGGACCGCCGCGATCTTGAACTTGGAATCGTAACCGAATCGGCGCGCCCAGCGGTCACGCCCTACCCTCGAGCCAAAGTCTAAAAACAAGGGGGCGGTATAAGTCTTATCTGTGAAACCTGTGGTTCAATACCGCTCCCCTTTTACCCGAACACACCTGACACCGGCGTGGCTACACCCATTGCCAAAATCCAGCCCCACCTTAACCTACCCCAAACCATAAAGCCTCCCCCCCTTGAGCTCCTCCGGCACACTGCCTCCCCTCCTCTTCCTGCTTCCGCTGCTCGCCTCCTGCGCGAGCCCCCCCGCGCGCGACTCGCGGCTGACGCCGCCCCCGCTTCCGCCGGCCGGCTATAGCCTCGTCTGGTCGGATGAATTCAATGCCGACGGCCCGCCCGACCCCGCCAACTGGATTTTTGAACGCGGCTTCGTTCGCAACCACGAAGCGCAATTTTACCAACCCGACAACGCACGAGTGAAGGACGGCCTGCTCGTCATCGAGGCCCGCCGCGAATCAGTCCCCAACCCGCGCTACGAACCAGGCTCGGCCAACTGGAAACATCAAGCCGCCCGGACCACCTACACATCCGCCAGCGTGCTTACCCGCGGGCTGCGCCAGTGGCAATACGGCCGCTTCGAGCTACGCGCCCGCATTGATGTGCGCGCCGGCCTTTGGCCCGCGTGGTGGACCTTGGGCGTGGACGGCGAATGGCCCGCCAATGGTGAGATCGACATCATGGAATACTACCGGGGCAACGTGCTGGCCAACGTGGCTTCAGGCACCACGCAACGTTACAAGGCCCGATGGCACACGGAAACCAAACCGCTCGCCGAACTTGGTGGCGAAGCATGGGCCGCCGAATTCCATGTGTGGCGCATGGATTGGACACGCGACACCATCCGCCTCTACCTCGACGACCGCCTGCTCAACGAAACCAAGGCGAAGGACACCAAAAACCCCGACGGCACGATGCCCTTCCGGCAGCCGCACTACATGATCCTCAACCTCGCCCTCGGCGGCGACAACGGCGGCCCCCTGCCCGAGAGTTCCATCCCAGCCAAGTTCGAGATCGATTGGGTCCGCGTCTATCAAGCCAAGCGCTGAACGCCCGACGTCTCCGTCAGGCCATCACGCATTCCGTGATATAAAAAAGCAGAGAGGCAGCGTTTCAATCCGCGCCCCGTGAAGGGCGCGACGGCTCCGGCACCGATGGTGCGGGCACCGGCGGCGTTTCAATCCACGCGCCCCGTGAAGGGCGCGACCGCCTCCGACATCCTCCGCGTGGCCGCCCTACTGGTTTCAAGCCACGCGCCCCGTGATGGGCGCGACCCCTTATCGCCTTACCGCACACACGCCTTGGCGGTTTCAATCCACGCGCCCCGTGAAGGGCGCGACCGCGGTCCGCCGCGTCGGTG
>JBEGTN010000005.1:0-5199 GCA_041179405.1 Verrucomicrobiota bacterium | reverse complement strand
GGTTCGCGAGGTTAACGACGTTGGAATTCGGGCGCGCCGAGGATCAGCGCGAGGACCTTGGGCAGGTCCGCCACCGGGGGCGGCATCCCGCCGGTTTTCTCGGTCGCGTCCGCCCCGCTTTGGGCGAGCACCACGCGCCGGGTCGAGTCGCTCAGGGGGCGGGCGAAGAGGTTGCGCGCGACGGAGTCCACCGCCTCCTCCGCCATGTCAGCGTCCTTGCCCGCGAGGAGGGTGCGCACATGCACCCGCGCGTCGGCCACCTGTCCGCCGGTGAGCGCCAGCGCGTAGTTGAGGCGTGATACGAGCGCGCCCGAGCTGACCCAGGTTGAGGAGTCCTCGGGGAATCCGGTTGGCGGCCCCCAGCCGTAGTTAGACTGGCCCATCTCTACCAGGTGGATCGTGAGCGTCTTGCGCGGCAGGCGGGACATGCGTTCCTGCCCGCGACCGAGCAGCGCCCCGGCCTCGAGCGCCCGCAGGGGCAGGCGCGGCGCGACGCCGGTCACCTCGACGAGCTCCGCGCCCGAGGCGCGCAGCGAGGAGGCGATGAACTCGAAGGGGGATTTGGTCTTCGCGCCGTAGTATTCGGGCGCGAAAAACGCCTTGTCCAGGAACAGCGCCTCGTAGGTGGCGCGCAGGTTGCCTCCGCTACTGAGGAAGACGGCGGCGACGCGCTTGACCAGATCCTCGGGAGGCTTGTCCGCGACGAAACGCTGGCAGAGCTGATAGGCGATATGGTGCGCGGTGGCGGGGTGGTTGGCGAGGAGGTCGAGGACTTGTTCGCCGTCTTTTTGGCCGCCGTTCGCGGGGAAAGTTTTTCCGAGGATGACTTTTTCGCCCTGGTCGTGCCATTGGGGACGGAATTGAAACTTCGCCTGGAGCGGGATGGTGGTCCAGCCGGTCAGGGCGCGCGCCACTTCCTGCACGTCTTTCTGGGTGTAGCCGCCGTCCACGCCGAGGGTGTGCAGCTCCATGAGTTCGCGGCCGTAGTTTTCGTTCAGGCCGCGTGTTGGCTTGGGCAGGGCTGCTGCTTCCTCGGCGGACATGCCCGTGGCGTTGCGTTGCAGGCGACGGGCGATGCGGGTCTCCGCCTCGCCGGGCTCGTAGGCCACGGAGCTGCGCCAGTTGTCCAGATACACGAGCATCGCGGGGCTCTTGGCGGTCGCGGCGAGCAGGTCGCGGAAACTGCCCCAGATATGCGGGCGGATGACATCCTGCTCATAGGAAACGACCATGGCCCGCACCTGTTGCTTGCGGGCGTCGACGTTGAAGTGGTTAAACCAGAAATCCACCAGCACCTGCTCCAGCTGGCGTTCGGAATAGACCGCGCGGGTCAGCTTCGCGTGCTGCAGCTCGCCCAGCGCCTGGGCCACGACGAGCTCGTTTTCATCGGGGACGCCCGGTCGTTGCAGTCTTCTTGGGGGCGCCGCTTTGGCGGAGGGCTTGCCGGTTTCCTCGACGGGGGTCTCGGCCATCTTTTCGTCGCTCATCATGGCGGAGCCTTCCTTGGCCATCTTGGCGTCTTCGGCGGCTTTGCCCTCGGCGGCGCGCGCGCGGTTGAGCTCGCGCCGTGCGCGGACCTCGGCCTCGAAGGCTTTCATGAGCTCCTGGGGCGATTTTTGAATATAGGTCAGCTCGGCGACCATCGACTCCGCCTGATCGTCCTTGATTTTCTCGGGGTCGAGCTGGGCGCGGATCCATTTTTCCACCCCGAGGTCGGCGACCTTGTCCACTTCGCCGGGGCGCGGCCCGTAGCCGAGGCGATTGAGGGCGTGGGACGCTTTTTCACGGTCGTTGAGTGGCACGCTTTCCGCAGCTTGCCCGCTGCTTGCCCAAATCACTCCCATGAGGACCGTAACGACCCACGCTTTCATCTTGGATGGATGCATTCCAAACAAGACGCCATCCAAGTGCCGGGGGTTACTGAGCGGGGTTCATCGGGCAAATCCGCCTAAGCCCTTCCTTGTCGCGCTTTTCGCAAGACACTTTCGGATTGTCCCGTTTGGGCGGTCGTTCCAGTCTTCGAATCCTTTGTCACTATTTCCCATCATGAAGCTCACGCGTTTGTTCGCCTCGCTTGCCTTGTCCATCGCCGCCCTTTCCCAGGGCTTTGCCCAGACCACCGTCACTACCGAGCGCAGCGTCGCCGCGCCCGTTACCTCGGTCGAGACCCGCACCTATGTGAACGCCGAGGGCAAAACCGTCACCGAGCGCGTCACGACCAATGTCCAGGTCGAGCGCGAGGCCGTTTCCAAGAACACCGCGCCCAAGACCTACACCGCCGCCGTCGTCATCACCAACCGCGCCGGCAAGGACTACGACGCCAAGATCTCTGTCCTCGAGGATTTGCTCACCGCCCGCATTACCGATCTCGGCTTTCGCCTCCTGACCCGCGAGGTCGTGGTGGACAACCTGCGCAAGTTCGACCCCGCCACCGCTTCCGCCGAGCGCCCCGCCGATAGTCTGGAGGCGCAGTTCACCGATCAGTCCTCCGCCCTTCGCCTCGCCCAGAACATGGGCGCCGACTACATCGTGCAGGCCTCGATCACCAGCTACGCCGAAGCCAAGCGCGAGGTGAAGGCCTACAGCGCCAACTTCACCAACTACGAATACACCTTGCGCGTCACCTACAAGATCCTCGACGCCACCGGCGGCGGCTCCCTCACCGGCGACGTGGCCAAGGCCACCCGCACCGAGCAGGGCACCGCCAACTCGACTGCCATCGTCGAGGGCGTCTTCGACGATCTGCTCGACCAGACCACCAACCAGATTACGTCTTCCCTCCGCACCCGCATCGCCGCCGGCCGCATCACCGCTCCCAAGGCCGCCGCCAAGCTCGTCACCATCACGATCAAGCCCGAGGCCGCCGACCTCTTCATCCCCGATGTCCGTATCAACGCCGAGAACGTCGTCACCGTCGGCGAGTCCAAATTCAAGGTCGCCCCGCTCAACGCCACCGTCGAGGTGGACGGCGTCGCCGTCGGCACCGCTCCCGGCCAGATCACCCTGCGCCCCGGCTTCAGCAAACTGCGCCTCTCCCGCGAGGGGTTTGACACCTGGGAACGCACCATCAGCGCCACCGACGGCCAGGTCCTCACCGTCGCCATGAAGATGTCCGCCGCCGGCTACGCCCGCTTCAAGGACGCCACCGCCTTCATCAACGATCTCAAAAACGGCGCCAAACTCACCGACGCCGACGTCAAGAAAATCGAGGGCGAGGCCAAGATGCTCGAGAACTCGTTCTTCAAGGTCGATACTAAGGAGAACTTCCGCTTCATCCTGCCCGACCGCTACAAAGAGGCCAAGTAACCGCTCGCGTCCGCCCTCCCTTTTTATTCGTTCCACCACGACCGTCTTTCCCGTCCATGAATCTTAAACTCTCCTCCTTTAACGGCCTTCGTCTCCTCGTGACCGGCCTCTTCCTCGGCACCGCCCTCCTCGCGCAGGAAACCGCTCCCGCCGCCCCTGCCGCCACCGCCGCGCCCACCCCCGGCATCAAGACCCTCGGCATCGCCAAGGTGAAGGCCACCCCGGCCATCCTCGCCAACGCCGCCGGAGCCAACCGCAAAAACTCCATCGACCGCATGACCCAGGCCCTCGACGGCCAGCTCATCTCCGCCGTCCAGCAGACCCGCAAGTTCACCGTGCTCGCCCGCTCCGACGCCGATTCCCTCGTCGAGGAGGCCGGCGCCACCGGCAAGGCCTTCTCCTTCGGCGACGCCGACTACCTCCTCGTCATCACCGTCGATGACTTCCAGGACTTCATCCAGACCGCCGAGTTCAAGGCCCTCGGCAAGACCGCCACCAAGCGCGTCATCCGCTTTTCCGCCGTCGGCAAGATCTACGAGACCAAGTCCAACAAGCTCCTCGAGACCGCCAACTTTCAGGAGCAGAACCTCGACACCGAGGAACTCCTTGCCAACTCCGCCAGCACTGGCGGCGAACTTTCCGACGCCCTCCTCGTCAGCCTCACCCGCCGCATGAGCGAGCAGGTCGCCCAGCGCGTCGCCGATGTCATCTACCCCGCCAAGATCATGGCCAAGACCGGCAAGGTCGTCACCATCAACCGCGGCGACGGTTCCGGCATCGCCACCGGCCAGCTCTGGGAGGTCTTTGCCCTCGGCGAGGAACTCATCGACCCGGACACCCATGTCTCCCTCGGTCGCGAGGAAATGTCCGTCGGCAAGGTCCGCATCACCCGCGTCACCCCCAAGACCGCCCAGGGCGAGGTCAACGGCGAAGACCTCGGCATCGACAAGGGCGCCATCGTCCGCCGCGTCGTTCAGTAAACCACCGTTCCCCGCCTCCCTCCTTCGTTCGTCCCTCGCCTTCAACTCGCCTCCTCGCACCCATGATTCTCGCCACCCGCCGCCTCGTCCTCGCCGGCCTTTCCGCCGCCGCCCTCGCCCTCACCGGCTGCCAAACTTACACCGCCCAGACCGCCGTCCGCGACGTAGCCGTTCGCACCGGCAACCTCGCCTTCGCCGCCTCCCAGGCCGACAAGGACGCCGAGAAGCACAAGGACGACAAGGACGCCGTCCTCTATCGCCTTGAGCAGGGCTCCATCCTGCGCTCCGCCGCTCTCGCCAACATCGCCGACGACACCGCGAAGCCCGCCGCCCAACTCGGCCAGACCGCCACCAACCAGGCCCTCCAGGCTGGCAACCCCGTCTCGCCCCGCATCGCCTACCTGACCCGCTCCATCGCCGCCCTCAACGCCGCCGAGGAGAAGATCAACGACTACGAGCAAAAGGCCAAGATCAGCGTCGGCAACGAGACCGGCGCCCTCTTCACCAACCAGGCCAACCTGCCCTACAAAGGCCGCGCCTACGACAAGGTGATGATGAACACCTACAAGGCCCTCAACTACCTCCAGCTCGGCGACTCCGATGCCGCCCGCGTCGAACTCAATCGCGCCCTCCAGCGCCAGCGCGATGCCGTCGATGCCAACGCCAAGAAGATCGAGGAAGCCAAGCGCCTCTCCGAGGAGGCCCGCACCAAGGGCACCAAAGACGAGCAGGGCCGCTCCGCCGGCTCCTACGATGTCGATAAGGCCAAGTCCAACCCCCGCACCGCCGCCGCCCTCGCATCCGTCGAGTCCGAGCTCGATGCCTCCATCCAGTCCTACGGCGATTATGTGAACCCCTTCGCCGTGTTTCTCGATGGCCTCATCTTCACCGTGCAGGGCACCGACGCCTCCGA
>JBEGTN010000004.1:0-7351 GCA_041179405.1 Verrucomicrobiota bacterium | reverse complement strand
ATGAGCTTGTTACCGCTGAACTTCGCCAGCTCGCCGCCGAGCTGGAGGGCGAGTTGCATGCCGACGCGGCGATGCGCCGGCTTTATTCGACCGACGCCTCCGAATACCAGGAGATGCCGCTCGCCGTGGCGCTGCCGAAAAACGAGGCCGATCTACGCCGCTTGCTGGCCTTCGCTGCTCATCGCGGAGTCGGTATCATCCCGCGCGCCGCCGGCACGTCTCTGGCCGGGCAAGTCGTGGGCAACGGTCTCGTGGTGGACATCGGCCGCCATCTAAATCGTATCCTCAGCTACGATACCGCCGCGCGCCGCGTGCGGGTGCAGCCGGGCGTGATCCGAGACGAGCTCAACTTGTTCCTCAAGTCCCACGGCGTGTTCTTCACCCCCGAGACCTCCACCGCCAACCGCGCCATGATCGGCGGCATGGTGGGCAACAACTCCTGCGGCGCGAACTCCATCGTTTACGGCACCACCCGCGACCACCTCGTCTCTGCGCGCGGCTTTCTCGCCGACGGCTCCGAGGCGACCTTCGGCCCGCTCACCCACGAGGAGTTTGCCGCGAAATGCGCCGCGCCCGACTCGCTCGAAACTCGCATTTACCGCTTTGTGCGCGACCTGCTTGGCGATGCTGCCAACCGCACCCTCATCCGCGACAACTACCCCAAGCCCACCGTCACCCGGCGCAATACCGGCTACGCGCTCGACCAGTTGCTTGATAACGCCGTCTTCGACCCCGCCTCGGCCAAGCCCTTCAATCTCTGCCGCCTCATCGCAGGCTCCGAGGGCACGCTGTTTCTCGGCGTCGAATTCGAACTCAACTGCGAACCCATCCCGCCTGCCGGAGCGCTGATGTGCGCGCATTTCCCGAACGTCGTCGATTCGCTCAAGGCGGCGGTCATCGCGATGAAGCACCGGCCCTTTGGCTGTGAACTCATCGACCGCCACATCCTCGAATGCACCAAATCCAACCTCACCCACGCGAAGAACCGCTTTTTTGTGCAGGGCGATCCCGGTGCGGTGCTTGTGGTCGAGATTCGCCACGCTGATCGCGCCCACATCGAGTCCGGGATGGCGGCGATCGAGGCGGAGTTGCGCGCCGCCGGCCTCGGCTACGCTTTCCCCGTTTTATGGGGCGACGACTGTGTTCGCGTCTGGGATTTGCGCCGCGCCGGACAAGGCTTGATGAACATCGTGCAAGGCGACGCCAAGCCGCGTGAGATCGTCGAGGACACGGCGGTGGCGATCGAGGACCTGCCCGCCTACATCACCGAGTTCGACGCTTTGATGCAGGGTAAATACGGCATCAGTTGTGTTTACTATGCCCACGCTGGTGCTGGCGAGCTGCACACCCGGCCGCTGTTTAATCTAAAAACGCCCGAGGGTCTTGCGATGTTTCGCGCCATCGCCACGGACGTGGCCGCGTTGGTGAAGAAGTATCGCGGCTCCCTGTCCGGCGAGCATGGCGACGGCCGCCTGCGCGGCGAGTTCATCAAGTTCATGGTCGGCGACGCCTGCTACTCGATGATGCGTCGCGTGAAGGAGACCTTCGATCCGCACAACACCTTCAATCCCGGCAAGGTCATCGACACCCCGCCGATGGATACCCACCTGCGCCATGCGGTCGGTCACGTTGAGACCGACTTCAAAACCATCTTCGATTTCAGCGCGACGCAGGGCGTGTTGCGCGCCGCCGAGGCCTGCACCGGCGTCGGCGAATGCCGCAAGACCCACCTCTCCGGCGGCACCATGTGCCCGAGCTACATGGCTACGCGCAACGAGCAGGACAGCACCCGCGCCCGCGCCAACATGCTTCGCCAGGTGCTCACCCATCCGCGTGATGTGGCCAACCCGTGGGACAGCGAGGAGGTCAAGGGCGTCATGGACCTCTGCCTTTCCTGCAAGGCCTGCAAATCCGAGTGTCCGTCGAACGTGGACGTCGCCCGCCTCAAGGCGGAGTGGCAGCAGCACTACTACGACACCCACGGCGTGCCGCTGCGCTCGCGGCTCGTGGCGGGATTTTCGAGTGCCATGCGCCTGGCCGCGCTCGTTCCCGGAGCCTACAACTGGGCGGTCGCTTCGCCGCGAGTGTCGGGCTGGATCAAGCGCTTCGCCGGCTTTGCTCCGCATCGCAGCCTTCCCGCCTTGTATCGCACCACTCTTTCCGCCTGGCATGCCCGCTTCGCAAATCCGACGCGGTTCGATTACCCGAACGGACGGGTCTTTCTCTTCTGCGACGAGTTCACCAACTACAATGACACGCGGGTGGGCATTCAGGCGGTCGAACTGCTGAATCGACTCGGCTACGAGGTGATGATCCCGAAACACATTGAGAGCGGCCGCGCGCATTTTTCGAAGGGACTGATCCGTGACGCGCAAAAAATTGCGATTCGGAACGTTGAACTGCTGGCGGAGGTTGTCACGGACGCCATGCCGCTCATCGGCATCGAGCCCTCTGCAATCCTCGGCTTCCGTGACGAGTATCTTTCGTTGATGCCGGACCACTTAAAAGACGCGGCTCGGATGCTCGCAAAGCGGGCCTTGCTCATAGATGAGTTTATCGCGCGCGAGGCGGAGGCGGGGCGGATTACCAGCGCCTCGTTTGTGCAGAGTTCGCGCACGATACGCTTGCACGGACACTGTCATCAAAAAGCCCTGTCGTCTATGGTGCCGACGGTCAAAATGTTGGAGCTGCCGCTTGGTTACAAGGTGACGATGATCCCTTCCGGCTGCTGCGGAATGGCGGGTTCGTTTGGCTACGAAGCCGAGCACTTCGACGTGTCGCAAAAGGTGGGTGAACTGGTTTTGTTTCCCGCGGTCAGGTCGGCTCCGTTATCAACCCTCATCGCCGCGCCCGGCACGAGTTGCCGGCATCAAATCAAGGACGGCACCGGACGTCACGCGCTGCACCCGGTGGAAATACTACGCGAAGCCTGCCGATTTTGAAGCTTCGCAACAAACCGCTTCGGGACGGCCAAACCGGGGCGGTCAGGGGAAAAGGGTGATGCGGTAGCGGTTGAGGGAGCTGCCCTCCAGTCGGTCCAGGTTAGCTTGGGCGACGCGGAGGTTGATGCCGGCCTGCAGCTCGGAGAGCCGGGCGAGGTCGAGATCGTCCTGGGATTGCTGGACGGCTCGGAAGGTGGAAAGGCCGGATTCGTAACGGGCTTTTTCGAGTTCGAATTGGCGGGCGCTGAGCTTGGTGGAAAGGGCGGAGAGGCGGAGGTTTTCCTGACTGGTTTCCAAGGCGCGGACGGCGTTGCGAACCTGGACGAGCAGAGTTTGCTCGATCTGACGCAGTCTTACGTTTTCGCGATCCAGGGCGGAACGGGATTGGCGCAGGCGGGCGTTTTCCTCGCGAAAGCCCCAGGGAAAAGAAAGGGTGAGGTCGAGCTGCCAGTTGTAGATATCACCGCTGCCGAGATCGGTCACGGCGCGATCAGCGGTGCCGGATTTGCCATTGAACCCTGCGGAAGCGCCGAGATCGAGTTGCGGCAGCCGGGCGTTCTTCGTGGTGGAAACGTCTATCTCCTGCTGGCGCAGAGAGGCGCGTGCGGAGGCGTATTCCGGGGTGTTGGCGAGGGCGCGGGTGAAGACGGCCGCAGGGTCGTGGGCGGTGTATTCGATGGCGGGCAACGACACGGGGCCGAGGGGGGCGTCAAATTGCTCGCGGCCGAGCAGGCGAAGCAGTTCGTCGGCGCGGTCACGCGTGGACTGGCGGGCGAGGAGCAAATCGCGCGAGGCGTTGGCTACGCCGACCTCGGCTTGCAGGACTTCCAGATCAGTAGCGACGCCGGTATCGCGGCGGGCGCGGTTTTCTTCGAGCAGTTTTTCTCTCACTTGCAGGGAAAAGGCGCGCACCCCGAGTTGCTGGCGCGACAACGAGTAGTTGGCGTAGGCGACCTCGATATCGTGGATCACGGCCAGGACGGAGGCGGTGAGGTCTGAGCGGCTGCGCAGGGTGCCCAGGCGGGCACGCTCGATACCGGCGAGGGTTTGTTCGCGCCCGCGCCCCTTGAGCAGCGGCTGGCGGATGGAGAGGCCCAGATCGGAGTTATAGGCCGGGTTTAGCCCTGTGCCGGCGGGCGAGTGTTCGCTGCGGTCGAGCCGGGAGGTAGCGGTGAGGGTGGCACCGGTTTCAATTTTCTTAGACGCTGAAATATTTGTGGCGCGTGATTCGTCGCGCAGGGTGGGGTTTTCGCTGACTCCGGTGGCAACGCTGGCGGAAAGGCGAGGGTCGAAGGTGGCGCGGGCGATCTCCTCCGAGTCGGCGCTGGAAGAGGTGGAAAGGCGCTGCAGTCGGACATCGAAATTCGCTCCGAGAGCCTGGGCCACGGCAATTTCCAGAGTAAGCGCGGGGGCGTTCGGATCTTCGGTGGGATCAGGGGACGAGAGGGCGGACTCCGAAGTCGCGGTGCTGGAGACTGGAGCCGGGGTATCGGTGGCGTCAGTCGCGTGGAGAGCCGAAACACTGAGGGCCAGCGTGGAGGCAAGGAGCGAGACGAGAGACGGGCGAAGGGTGGTCATTGGCGTTCGAATTCACCGCCGGAGGTGCGTTTAAAGATTTTGAAACCGGCGGATTTTGCTTCTGAGACGGAGATGGGCTTTAAAAGTTTCGGGGTATACACGGCTTGCAACGGAGCACGCGACACAGTTTGGCCGCAGGTAGGACATGCGGTGAGATCTGGGGTGTCGGGGGACTGGCGGTGGTCGAAGCCATCGCCGCACAGTTTGCAGGGGGATTGCTCCGGCATGTAACGGTGGATGGGCATCTGAGTCTAAGATATTGAAAGCGGGAACATGCAGTGAATGAGTGGATAGCTCAACGCGGATTCCAGAATTATGAACGGGCGACAAAAAAGCCCCGGCGCAGTGGCCGGGGCTGAGAAGGCGATGCGAAATTGACGGTCGATTGATCAGGGCGCTACCGGAGCGGATTTGGCGAGTTCGGCGCTGGCCGAGTCCGCGAGTAACGAGGCAGCCGCCTGGGCGCCCAGGTAGTTGTTCAGGCGTTCTTTGAGCTCGATATAGGCAGATGACGTCGGGTCGGCGGAAGGAGTGCTCTTTTCTACGACTTGCACGAGCACGCCATTAGCGCTGCGCGTAGTGATAAATTGGCTGAGACCGCCTTGGGCGAGTTTATCAAGTGCTCCGAAAACCGAGTAGTCGAGGTCCTTGGGCGGCTCGGCCGTGGTGAACGGGGCGATTGTTTTGATGTCTGCCTTGAGTCCGGCGGCGGTGGCCGCAGCGGTGACCGCGTCGGCGAACGGTTTGCCAGCGGTAAGCGCGGCCTGGACGGCGGCGCGAAGAGTCTGGCCGGCCTCGTTGAAGAGGCGGTGTTGCTCAGCGGCGCGGTAGGCGGAAAGCACGGGAGCGCGAACTTCTTCCAGGGAAGGGGAGTGGGCGGCGATATTGTCGCGCCAGACCAGCAAGGCCGCACCCGATGGTGTCGGAACCGGATCGGAGTAGGGGGCATCGGCACTCAGGCGCTGGGCGATCGGGGCGAGACGGCTGACGGCACCCTGGCCGCCAAGAACGACCGGCGCGGTGTCGCGACCAATCTGGCCGACTTCGGACAAGGTGAGTTTTTCTTTGATTAAAAAGGCGGCGAGATCGGCCGACTTGATGTTTTGCTCGACCAGTTTGACGGCGACATCGCTGGCGGCGGCGAGGGCGGCCCGGTTGGCGCGGTCCAGGCGGAGGGCGGTCTCCACTTTGGCGCGCACGGCGGCGAAGGCGGCGTCGGTGCCGGCGGTCTGGCCTTCGGCGGCGAAACGCGAGGTGTTGGCGTCGTAAACGGCGCGGAGCTCGGCGTCGGTAAATTTGAGGGATTCATCCGGCTTGGAGGGGAACTGGATGGCGGCGACGGCGACGCGGGCGGGGATCTCGAAGCGGCGGGCGTTGGCGGTGAACCATGCGGCCAGCTTGGTATCCGAAGTGTCGATACTGGGGCTGAACGCGGCGGCGTCGATGGTCGCCACGGCAAGGCTCCAGCGGGTGGTGTTGCGGCCCAGTTCCCCGACAATTTCGGCGGGCAGGACGTATCCCGGGCCGGCGAGGAGCTTGCGGTAGGCGGCGAAGCGGACGTCCCCGAGCATGACCCGGGAGATGTCGGCCTCGGTTATGCGGGGGTTGGTCTTGAGGCTGTCACGATAGTCGGAGTAACGCTTGGCGTCGAATTTGCCGTCAGTTCCCATGAATGCACCTAGGTTGCGGACGTGGTTTGCAATATCCGCCTCGGTGGGATCGGGCAGGCCGAGTTTGTTGGCGAAGTGAATGCCGGCATAGCGTTGCTTGGCGTATTCCTCGATCTGGGCGGTGTTGATTCCTTCGACGGAGCCGCGTTGGAGCATGATGCTGAGCTCGGCATCACCCATGAGGCGCTGCTGGTCGGAAGCGACGGTCAGGTTGAGGTCGAAAAACGGTCGGTCTGGAAGTTTTTGTCCCGCTTGATGCAGACCGCCGGACGTGTTCGTGATGAACACGAAGGATACGATGACGGTGCCGAGCAAGAGGAGGAACAGCCATTTGAAGTGCTGTTGGAAGGTGCGTTGGATCCAGGATATCATGAGGGGAAAAAGGAAGACCTTTGCGGTTACAGAGGCGGGGGGCAAGGCGCTAAACTATGATGTCTGAAACTGGCAAACAGCGGGGTTTGCCGAGTCTCGGAAGCGCAATGAAGGGGTGTTGATTTGTTTTGCGGACTTCGGATCAAGAGGTGGATCTCGATGCTGAGGGCATGGGGTAGCTGGTAATAAGATCGTCCAAATTTTTCTTAAAAAAGTCGCTGGTTTGTATGGCGTCCAGCTGATCATCATAGGCGAGCACGATGGGGTCGATGTCGGTGAGGGTGGGGCCGGTGGGGTCGCCACCGTGGTCGTCGTCGAGGCGTTTAAAGTCGGCGAGGGTGGTGTGGTTGAGGGGGCGGGCGGGCTGGAAGCGGAAGTCGTTGGAGGTTTCGTGGGCGCCGGGCGGGACGGGGGAAAGCAGGCGCATCGTGACGAGGCGGTTGAGGCACTCGTTGAGGATCTGGGTAGGGACGCCCAGCTCGGCGCCGAGTTCGCTGGCGGTGCAAGGCGGCTTGCACTCGCGGAAGCGGCGGCCGATGCGGAGCAAGACGGTGAGGGACAACCGCTCGCGCATGGATTCAGCGAGGGTGTTCCACGCGGCCTGGCTGTTGCGGAAATGGACGTTCTGGATGGCGTAGCTGACCTGACCGCCGAGGAGGAGAAAGAACCAGAAGATGTATAGGCCGAACATCAGGATCGGCAGAATGCCAAGCGAGCCGAAGAGGCTCCGCTGCTGGACGACCTTGGAGAGGTAGACGAAGGCGAGGTAGTTATTGGCGACGACGAGCA
>JBEGTN010000003.1:0-6321 GCA_041179405.1 Verrucomicrobiota bacterium | reverse complement strand
TCGTCGCTCATGAGCGGGCGAAAGGCGCGGGAAAGGGCGCGCAGCGGACCGGGAACGGTGTCGCTGTCGAAGGCGCGGAGATTGGTGGAGAGCAGGGAGAGTTTAACGCCGTTGGTGTAGTTGTGATCGGTGCCGGTGAAGAACTTGTCGTTCTCTATGTAAACGGAGAGAGAGCCGAAACGGAGGCCATTCGACTCGATGGCGGCGGCGGCCGGCACGGCGGTTTCCGTCGCCAGAGAGAAGCGAGCGGAGACGAGGGCGAGGGCAGTCAGAGGTAAAAGGCGTTTCATGATGGAGAGAGATGGGAGGGGGCGCTGCGTTTTGGTCAGGCTTGCCACCGACCATAGATACCGCAGGGCAGGACTTTACCGGCGTCGCCGTCGCCGTGGATGGGGAGGCCGATCTCCCCGCCTTCGAGGGTGCCGCCTTTATCGTGAAGAAGGGCGTGAAGCAGATTGACGACCACGGTGGGAGAGAGGCGGGCGGTGTAGGCGTTGATGAGAAAAAAGACCGGCTGGGGAGTGAGGATCTCGCGGCATTCGCGGAGAAGTTCCCACAGACTATCTTCGAGACGCCACATCTCGCCTCCGGTGCCGCGGCCGTAGGTGGGCGGGTCCATGATGATGGCGTCATAGCGTTTGCCGCGCTTGAGCTCGCGGCGGACGAACTTGAGGCAATCGTCCACGATGTAACGGATGGGGGCTTCGGCGAGGCCGGAGAGGGAGGCGTTTTCCTTGCACCATTTGACCATGCCCTCGGAGGCATCGACGTGAGTGACGCTGGCGCCGGCCTTGGCGGCGGCGCAAGTGGCGGCTCCGGTGTAGCCGAAGAGATTGAGGACGTTGACCTCGCGGCCGGCGGCGCGGGCGGCGCGAATGCGCTCGGAGCACCACTCCCAGTTGACGGCTTGCTCGGGAAAGAGACCGGTGTGCTTGAAGCTGGTCGGCTGGATGCGGAAGGTGAGCCCGAGGCGCTCGTAGCCGATGTTCCAGTTTTCGGGGAGCGGCTTCTTATACTCCCAACGTCCGCCGCCTTGTTCGCTCCGGTGGTAGTAGCCATCCCAGTCGCGCCAATCCGAGCCTCCGGATTTGGGCCAGATGACCTGCGGGTCGGGGCGAACCAGATTAAACCGGCCCCAACGCTCCTGCTTCATTCCGAAGCCGCAGTTGAGCAATTGATAATCACGCCAGCCATCGGCGAGGAGGAGGGGGGAACGCTTTATAACGGGAGCAGACACGACTGCGAATCGAATGCGGAGCGGGCATGGGTGTCGAGCGTTCACCCTTACGGAAATGAGCACGGCTTAACTTTGCGGATGAACACTGGATAGCTGATTGACAGCATAACGCAGTTGCTTGTTCTCGCCATTCTCATGCAAACACACCCTGCCCAACTTCTGCGCGCCTTCGCGGCTTTGTCCGTTGCCGGTGCCAGCCTCCTTCGCGCTGATTTCGTCGAAACCAAGAGCGGCGCCCATCTGGTGGGCACCGTTAAGAAAATCGACACCGGTGCGGTGACACTCGCCACCGACTACGCGGGCACGATCACCATCAAACAGTCCGAAATCGCCAAGATCGAGACCACCCAGCCCATGGTCATCCGTCTGGCTGGCGGCACGACGATGGCCGGCACTCTGGCACCCTCGACCGATGGCAACATCGCTATCAATGGCCAGGACGGCAGCATCACCACGACGGTGGAAAAGCTCAAGACCACCTGGGCTCCCGGATCAACCGATCCAGCGGTGGCAGCCCTCGAGCGTAAATGGAAATACCAGGCCGACTTCGCCCTGGCCGGCAAAACCGGCAACAACGAGGACCTCAGCTATGGCGGTGGCGCCAAGGCCGTGCTCGCCGGAACCACCGACACCCTCAAGTTCTACACCGCCTTCAAGTATACCAGCTCCAACGGCCTGAAGTCGGAAGACAAGTTCAACGTCGGCATAGACTACTCCGACAACTTCAGCGGCCGCACTTCGTGGTATGTGCGCGACGAAGGCGGCTACGACCAGGCCAAGGACATCGACTTCTACAACGTGGCCGCGACCGGCTTTGGCTACGATTTCATCCAAAACAAACCCGTGCAACTGCTCACCGGTCGCATCGGTCTCGCGTATCGGTTTGAAGACTACGGAGCGATCACGACCGATAACGTGCGCAGCGCGGGTCTGGATCTCGGGCTGGCCCATTTCTACAAGTTCGAGCACGCCCTGCTCACCAACTCCATCACCTACGTGCCCTCCTTCGAGGATTTCACCAACTTCCACGCGGTGCATGATTCGAGCGTGCAAATGCCCCTCGCCGGAAACTGGGACCTGCGCATCGGCGTGAACAACGACTACAACAGCAAACCCGGCTTCGGCATCCAGAAGCTCGACACCACCTACTACACAAAATTCGTGCTGAGCTGGGAGTAAACCTGTAATCCAGATCCGCCCCGGCGAACAAGGTCTCCTGATCACCAGGCAAGCCTGCATCACCCGGCCCGCCGCGAACTTGCGGCGGGCTTTTTTGCGCCTATACCCAACGCCATGCCCCCTACCCCACGCAACGACAGTGTCCGCCGGATCGCGGTATTCGCCGATACTCATGACGGCTATCCGCCCCGCCTTCCCGGGTTGCTGGCGGAGGCGGACGAGTTATGGCATCTCGGTGACGTTTGTTCGCCGCAAACCCTGGTGGAATTCACGGATCTCGGCCGCCCGCTCTTCGTGGTGCGCGGTAACAACGACTGGAATCCGGCATGGCCCCTGACCCTGCGCCTGGAACGGGCGGGGCGAGTTTTCCATCTGGAACACATCGCACCCCGCCGGGCCCCGGCCGGAGCGGAGTTTATTCTCTGCGGTCACACCCACGTGCCGAAGGACGAGCAGGACGACGCGGGAGTGCGCTGGCTGAATCCCGGCTGTATTTCGTATCCACGCGGACAAGGCCAAAGCTTCGCATGGCTCACGATTTCGCCAGCGGGCGAGGTGAACTGGCGGATGGTGAAACTTTGAAGCCAGACGCGACATTCCGCCAAATCCCGCTGGCGCGGGCGGCGCAGGTGTGCTCAGTAACAAGCACCCGCATCCAGTGACGAACGGAGTGTTTCAAGGTTTGTTGGATTTTTTTGCGCCGCCACCGGCGGCGGAGGGAGGAGCGTCGGCCTTGACCATCACACCGCGCGAACCGGCGGTGACTGCACACGGACTGAAGCCGGCGGCGACCACCGAGATTGTTTTTGCCCGCAGTGCGAAGGCGCGAAACTACCGGTTGACCCTGCGCAAGGACGGCGTGGCGGTGGCGACGATCCCCGCGCGCGGCACCGAGCGGGAGGCCCGGACTTTCGTCGCCCAACATGAAGACTGGTTGATCCGCGCCCGCGAACGGCAGGGGAAAAAGCCCCGGCCCGCTCAAGTGTGGACGCTCGGCACGCCGGTGCTGTGGCGGGGAGAGTTGCAAGAAGTGCGTCTGGCGGCCGGGGGCGAACGCCCCTGCGTGTGCCTCGGCGCGGATGTGTTTCGGGTAGCCCGGCTCGACGGCGACCTGCGCCCCACCCTGGAATCCCACTTCCTCCGCGTGGCAAAAATAGAGCTGCCCGGCCGCACCTGGGAACTGGCGGCGGAGACCAGGATGGCGGTGCACGAAGTGGCGGTGCGCAACCAACGCACCCGCTGGGGCTCCTGCACCACCGGCGGCGTGATTTCGCTTAACTGGCGCTTGGTGCAGGCACCGGAAACGGTCCGCGACTACGTGATTTACCACGAGCTGATGCACCTGCGGGAGATGAACCACTCCGACCGGTTCTGGCGACGCGTCGAGGAAGTGTATCCAGCCTGGCGCGACGCGGAGCGTTGGCTGAAACGCAACGGCTCGCTGCTCGGGCTCTGAGGGGCGGCCCGGCGCCGTATTTTTTAAAAGTGCTGATCCCGGGGCTGTAAGCCGGATTATGTCTCCCCGCCGTCTTGCGACGACGGATCATGGTCATTTCTCTCAACGCCCGCCTTGCGGCGGACCTGCCCACCGGTCGCCGAATCGCGATTGCTCGCGACCTGACGCCGACGGATGCGGCATACCCGTGACTATAGGACGAGCCGCCCAGTCACCTATTTTGCCTTGCACCGGACGGGGTTTTTCCTGCCGCCGACCTCACGGTCGGCGCGGTGGGCTCTTACCCCACCTTTTCACCCTTACCTCGCGGTTGCCCGCGCGGCGGTATATTCTCTGTGACACTGTCCATCGACGCGCCTTGAAGCGCGCCGTCCACACTTGGCCTTGCGGCCTCGGGTGGCGTCCTGCCCTGCGGTGTCCGGACTTTCCTCTCCGACGATGATCTTAAACGGGGCGCGGCTTTCGACCGCGCCTTGGGATGTAAAGAACGCCGGAGCGACCATTCACCCCGGGACCAGCACAGTCACCCTGAGAACACCTCGGCTCTGCACAACTACCAAGTTTTTAACAAAACCCGGCGCACCTCGCCCGCCGTGTATGTCTCACGCGAAATCCCAATACAAAATCCGCCCGCACTGGTCACAGATACCGAGCTGCGCCGGATCCGCGCTACGCGAGCCCGACTCCGCTTCGCTGGAAACCTTGAGGTGACAACCGCCGCATTTGCCACTGCGCAGAGGCACCACCACCGGCCACTGGCGCCCGGCCACGCGGTCGTAAACTTTTAACACGTAAGGCGTCGCCGGCTCGCGGGCCACGGCCACGGCCGCCTTCACTTCGGTCAGCTCCGTCTGCAAATTCACCAGACGATCAGCCAGCACGTTCAACTTTTTCTCATGTCCGCTGATGTTGGCCTTCAATGTGGCCTCGGCCGTCGCAAAACGAACCTTCGCCTCATCAATATTATACATGATGCCAAGCTCCTGCTCCTCCAGGCCGCTGATCTGCTTCACCATCGTGTCGATCTGATGACCAAGGGCGTGGTATTCGTCATTTTTCTTCACCGCCATCTGCTGGGTGCGGTATTTGCCGAGCAGGGTCTCGGCCGAGCCGATCTCGGTCTCAAGCAGTTTCTTTTTCGTTTCCAACTCCTTCACCTCGGTGCGAGCCGCGTCGATAGCGGACTTCTCGGTGGCGATGGCTTTTTCCACCGCTGCGCGGTCCACCGGCACGCTCGCGATCTGTTGTTCCAATTGACGGCGACGGGTGTCGCGCTCCTGCACAATAAGCAACTGAACCAGGGCGGCGTGAGGCATAGGCCTCTTCGATGTCTTCGCGCTGCCGCCGGTTCAACGCTCGATTCTGGTAAATCCTAAAAACGCCGCGGCAGACGCAATCCGCCGACGCGAAACCTCAAATGTAATACATTTCCTCGCCAGTTCGCACCGCCAGCTGCGCCAGTGTGACTTCGCGGCATTTTTCTTCGAGCGTGGCGCGCACCTCCCGCCAGGCCCGAGCGACGGTCTTTCCCGACTGGCCCTCGACCGCGCCGCCCAGCTCCAGAACATCACCTTCGATGAGTTTAACGATATCGTAGAGCGATACTTCCTCAGGCGGCTTCGCCAAGGCGTAGCCGCCCTGTTTGCCTCGACGGCTCATGATGAGCCCGCCGTTGCGAAGCTCGCTGAGGATCTGCACAAGGTAGTTCGCCGGCACCGCTTCGATGCGGGCCAGCTCCTCGATATGGGCCAGCTCCGCGCGCCCGTGCATACGCGTCAGTTGCACCAAAACACGACACGCATAATCGACTTTTACGGAGAGTTTCACGGGGTGGTTAAAAGCGCACCGTGGCGACCTGCCCGACCCTCCGCAAGCCCTCCTGTGATAACAGATCTGATTCCTGCGAATAAAGGTTGTTTAAGCCCCCGAAACCGGATGCCTTTATACCTTCGTTTTTACCACGCGTTTCCCCTCTTAAAATGTCCGACTCCACCGACCCGCAGCCGCCCTCCGAATCCTACGAGTTCAACCCCCTGCCCGACGCCTCCAACGCGGCCGATTACGACTCATCCAAGCTCGGCAAACTCGAGGGTCTCGAAGCCGTCCGCAAAAAGCCCGGCATGTATATCGGCGGCACCGATGAGCGCGCCCTCCATCACTGCGTCTCCGAGGTTCTAGACAACTCCGTGGACGAGCATCTCGCCGGGCATTGCAAAAAAATCGACGTCACCATCCACGTGGACGGCTCCATTTCCATCCGCGACGACGGCCGCGGCATCCCGGTGGACATCCATCCCGTTTACGGCATCCCCGGCGTCGAGATGGTGCTCACTACCCTTCACTCCGGCGGCAAATACGGCCAGGGCGGCTACAAGTTCTCCGGCGGCACCCACGGCGTCGGCGCCAAGTGCGTCAACGCCGTCTCCGAGTGGTTCGAGGTCGAGGTCTC
>JBEGTN010000002.1:0-4295 GCA_041179405.1 Verrucomicrobiota bacterium | reverse complement strand
CGGCGGTGTGCGCCCAGCCGACCTGCTCGGGCCCCGGAGGCAAAAGCCCGGCGAGCAGCGAGTCCAGACCGAGGCGGTGCCAAAGCGAGAGGGCCAGATAACACTCGCCGAAGTCGCGGCTGCGTTCCACGCGCAAGGCCCGCAGATCGGCCGGCTCCCAACCTGACGCATGGTCGGAGTTGCCCGCCAGCGGCAACACCGCCGGTGCGTATTGCTCCAGCCACCGTAGTCCGGCCGGCAAGTCGCGCGACGATGCGCCTGTGCGTAGTATCCACAGCACTGCGTTTATGAATCGCCTGTTGTCCTGCGCCACTCCGCCCCAGCTTACCCTCCGCCCTGGCAATAAAGGCTCCAGCACCACCCAAACTTGATCCGATATGCCATGCTGCCGATGGCTTTCTTTCATCGGACCATACGCATGGACTTCCGTTCCTCGTCGTCAATCACATCTCGTGACGACATACTCTAATGCTAAATCAGAGAGGCTGCTAGATCCTCAAATCTTCCCAACCACTACCCACTGAAAGCCACAATGGCCTCTATTAATTTACCTCTATGCAGCCATTGCCCCAACAAGTTACTTAAGCGAGAAATAGCGTTCAAGGCTTACCTTAGAATCAGTGTTGGTGTAGTCAGTGTCCGACACGGTCAACCCGGAAACATGGCCATCGAGAAAAAGCGCATTAGCAGTGCCGCCGTGTCGCACAAATCCATCGGAGGTTTGCATAGAAGTAACAGCGTTTGCGCCCGTTAATTGCCCTTGTATATCGGCTGTTGTCTTGGTGTCCAAGGGGGAACTGCCATTCTTCACTTCTATCATGAGCAGAAGCTTGGCAGGCGATGATGAATCAGTGATAGAATAGAAATTAGAAACTGAGGCACCGAGGATCGTTACAGCAACCGCGGGTCTGCTGGCACCTATGGGAATAACAAAAGCATATTGGGATGCGGTAAGAGTGGCACCTCCGTTGATCCCTGTTGGACACCCCCAGAACGCTTTGGTCGCGGTTTTATTATCGGTCGTTTTGCCACTGCTTTCCTCGACTACTGTATTACCGCCACTGTTAAAATAAGAATCTAAGAGATATTTATTGGTGTCGATAGGATCCTTCTTAAAGTCCAATATGACTTTGCCTTTAGCATCGTTCGTCTGCAAGGATATCGCATTTCCCCATTGCCGCATACGGGCCACACATTGGGCTTTTTTGGCGGTTTTACGAACCTTGCTGACGGTCGGGATAATGATCGCGGCAAGAATACCGATGATGGCAATGACTGTAAGAAGCTCGATCAGCGTAAAGGCGTGACGAGTCGTGAGGCGTGAGCGGGTGGGGTAAGTATGCATGGGCTTGTTAAACTGATTCTAAATTCGAATATTGAGCGGGGTGTTACTATCGTCGGGGTGTCGCTGTCATGGGCGATACCGAGGACCATTAGGAGTATGTGCAGAATGTTGCCGATTAGTCATCGAACGGTCAACCGCCTACTGGAAGCACAGCACGCCTGCAGACGCATTCACGAGGAAAGATGCTTAGAATACCGCATAAAGTTTAGCCGAAAACGCAGATTCGGGACAAATATGATGTAATTCCACTCACTTTACCTCTGAAGGGATGAGTAATCCGACCCAGATCATTCTCTTACTGTTTGATAAAGAAAGCATATTGATCTGAGCGCGCCCGAGCCAATCTCTTCGCGGCTCGTCACTCCACTGCCTCCAATAATTTACCCTTCGGCATCCGCGTTCAACGGCAAGTGATACTCTTCCACCATGCACCACTCAGCTGCAAACTAACCTCCAAAAACTGCGTAGCCCGGCAGTTTCCGCCTCACGCGGAATCATGCCGGATGGATCGAGCTCCCGCCCTCAAACAATCCTATCCGATGTCTGCCCTCTTGTCTCATCTTCGCCCCACCCCGCTCCGCGAGTTCCTCTACGGCTCGCCCTACTATCCCGAGCACTGGGACGCCGCCATCCGCGCCGCCGATCCGGCCTTGTTCCGCGCCGCCGGTTGGAACGTCATCCGCATGGCCGAGTTCGCCTGGGATATCCTCGAACCCACCGAGGGCACCTTCGATTTTACGCTCTTCGACGACACCATCGACCGCATGGGCGCCGCCGGTATTCGCACCATCCTCTGCACGCCCACTGCCACGCCCCCGCGCTGGCTCACTCGCGACCATCCCGAGGTCCTCCGTATCGACGCCGACGGTCGCCGTCAGGAACACGGCTCCCGTCAGCATGCCGGCCATTTCAGTCCGGTCTACCGCGACTACTCGCGCAAGATCACCCGCGCGATGGCCGAGCACTTCCGCGACAACCCTCACGTCCTCGGCTGGCAGACCGACAATGAGTTTCACTGCCACTTTCGCGAAGATTACTCCCCCGCCACCGAAGCCGCCTGGGTCGAGTGGTTGCGCGTTCGCTTCGAGGGCGACATCGCCCGCCTGAATCAGGCCTGGGGCACCGCCTTCTGGGCCAACACCTACGCCCGCTTCGAGGATGTCGTCCTGCCGCGCCACGGTCGCCCTTCCCAGCCCAATCCCGCCCACTGGCTCGATTACCAGCGTTTCCTCTCCGACGGCGTCACCGCCTTCCAGGCCGACCAAGTCTCCATCCTCCGCGCCGCGCAACCGCGCTGGTTCGTCACCCACAACGGCTGTTTCGGCTCCATCGACTACCGCGGCGCCTTCACCCGCGACCTCGATTTCATCGGCTACGACTCGTATCCGTTTTTCGAGCACACCCCGACTTCGCGCCCCGCAGGCCACGCTTTCAACCTCGACCACGTCCGCGCCTTCTCCGGCCACTTTCTCATGCTCGAGCACCAGTCCGGCGCCGGCGGCCAGGGCGACTATTATCACGACAAACCCGAACCCGGCGAGATGCGCCGCATGGCCTGGACCAGCATCGCGCGTGGGGCCGACGGACTGCTCTTCTTTCGCGAACGCTCCTGCCGCTTCGGTGCCGAGGAATACTGGGAAGGCATCATCGACCACGACAACGTTCCCCGCCGCCGCTACCGCGAGGCCGCCCAACTCGGAGCCGAGCTCGCCCGCGTCGGCCCCATTCTTCTCGGCTCCACCGTTAAGATCGACATCGGCGTCGCCGGTGCCGACTTCGCCGTCCAACACGGCCACGAACCCATCACCCATGGTCTGCCTTCGCCCAAAAACATGGCCGAGGCCGTCCACGCCGTGTTCTACCGCGCCGGCCACGCCGTCGGCGTCGTCCACCCCGAGGACGAGCTTTCCGGCCTGCGTCTCTACATCGTTCCCCACTTCGCGATTCTCGACCCCGCCTGGGTATCCGCGCTCGAACGCTTCGTCGCCGCCGGCGGCACGCTGGTCATCGGCGCGCGGTCCAGCACCCGCGATCTGCGTGGCAACGTCGTCGCCGACACTCTCCCCGGCGCACTACGCGGCCTCGTCGGCGCCACCGTCGAGGAATACGGCCGCCAAAACCGCCCCGATCTCCGCCCGCTCGCGCTCCGCCTCGACGGCACCGAGGCCGACACGCCCACCACGCTCTGGTATGAACAACTTGCCCCCGACGCCGGCACCGAGGTCGTCGCCCGCTGGACGACCCGTCACCTCGCCGGCACACCCGCCGTCACCCGTCGCCCCCTCGGTCGCGGCCAGGTTTTCTACGTTGGCACCTACCTGACCGCCGACTTCACCGCCGCGCTTTTGCCTCTGCTCGCACGCCACGGCGCGATTCCGCCGCCACTTTCAACTGTGCCCGGCATCGAAATCGTCGAACGCGTTTTCTCCGACGGCCGCCGCCTGCACATCCTGATCAACCAAAACGAAACCGCCGTCCGCGTTCCCGCCCCCGCCGGTGCCCGCCGCGAACTCCTCACTGATGTCCCCCTGGCATCCCCCGCCGCCCTCGAACTCGCGCCCAACGACGTCGCCCTCGTCACCGATTGGGACTGATCTCCCGCTCGATCACTTCAGCTCACCCGACCGCGCCCGCTCGGGACATTCCGCCAGCCACCGCTGGGGCGACCGTCTGCACACCGACAAAAACGAGCGCGAAAGCGCGCTGCCTTCACTGAAGCCCAGGTAGGCCGCGATCTGCTCCAGCTTCCATCCCGCGATCAGACACCGTTGCGCCATCGCCATCTGCAATCGCGCGAACTCCACCTTCGGCGCGTTCATTCCCGCCTCGATAAACAACCTGCGCAGATGCCCGCGCGTCACCCCGACCACCTTGGCGACCTCGTCGATCGAGGGATTGTTACCGAGGTTTTCCTCAAACCACTGCAAGGCCTGCTTCACCCGATCAACCG
>JBEGTN010000001.1:0-4135 GCA_041179405.1 Verrucomicrobiota bacterium | reverse complement strand
CCCATGTTGTAGGTCTCGAAGTGCTCGCGGTCCTCGAATTCCTTGCCAACCGCGCCGGTCTGGCCGCGACGCTGGGGGATGATCTTTTGCGTGTGCAGGTAGCCATCCTCGCGCTGGGCCTTGGCGATAACGTCGATCATCTCGTCCATGCGGCGGTCGAGCTCGGGCGTGGGGGCGAGCGCGTAAATCTGGACGAGCGCCTCGAACCATTTGAGCAGGTCACCGTCGTTGAAGGGCGGGCCGTGGGGCTTGCCGTCGCCGCGACCTTCGCCGAGGCCGGCGGCCATCAGAAAGTTATCCCAGGCGTGGCTCTCCTTGGGGTCGGAGAAGATGGTCCACATGTGCGGGATCATCGTGTCGCGGCAGACGGCAAAACGCTCGCCGAAGAGGCCGCCGTTCCAATGCACGTCGGCGAGGTCAGGCAGATAGAACTTCGCCTGCGGCGAGCGGGTGGTGTCGATCAGGGATTTCTCGCCAGCGAGGGCGAGGGACGAGGCACCGACGGAAAGCAGGGCCAAGAGGACGGAGCGTGAAAAGGGGTAAGGCTTCATCGGGGCGATCTTGGGGCGCTACGAAAGGACGGTCTGGCGCACGGCGTGCCGCCAGCCGTCAGTCAGGCGGGCGACGGCCGGAGCGACGAGCTGCGGCGAATAGACAAAATCAGCGCGCGGGCGGGCGGCGAGCGCGTCAAGCGAGGCGACCAGACCGAGACCGAGCTGGGCGGCGAACACGGCTCCGAGGGGGGAGCAGTCGGCCATGGTGGCGACGCGCAGCTCGACGCCGGTGAGATCGGCGGTGAACTGCATGAGAAACGCGCTGGCGGTCGGGCCGCCGTCACCGTGGAGGGCGACGAGGGGCACACCGGCCTCGGCGCGCATGGCGTCGAGCGCGTCGCGCACCTGGAACCCGATGGACTCGAAGGCGGCGCGAGCGATGTGGCGGCGATCGCTGTGGCTGGAGAGGCCGGTGATGGTGGCGCGCGCGGCGGGTTGCCAATGCGGCAGGCCGAGGCCGGTGAAGGCGGGCACGAGGTGGACTCCGCCGTTGTCCGGCACGGAGAGCGCGAGCTGTTCGATGGCGGGCACGTCGGCGGCGAGGCCGAGCTGATCGCGCAGCCAGGTGAGCGTGGAGGCGGAGGAAATGATGATGCCCTCGAAGGCGTAGGTCGGCACGCCGGCGTGGGTCCAAGCGAGGGCGGTGAGCACGCCTTGGGTGGAGAAACGCGGGGTGGCGCCGATGTTGAGCAGGAGCGAGGAACCGGTGCCGAAGGTGACCTTGGCCGCACCGGGCGCGAAGCAGCGTTGAGCGAAAAGAGAGGCCTGCGAATCACCCATCACGCCGCGAATGGGCAGCGGAGTAGCGAAAGTGCCTTCGAGGGTAGTTTCGCCGAAGCCGGCGGAGCTGTCGCGCACTTCGGGCAGGGCGCAGCGCGGGACTTGCCAGAGCGCGCAGAGTTCGTCGTCCCAGGTGAGTCGGCCGATATCGTAGAGGAGGGTGCGGCTGGCGTTGGTGCTATCGGTGGCGAAGACGCGGCCTTGGGTGAAACGATAGACGAGGTAGGTATCGATGGTGCCGATCAGGGCGGAGCCGTCGGCGAGTTTGGCCGCAAGGTCGGGTTTATTGCGCACGAGCCACTGAAGTTTCGACGCGGAAAAATAGGCGTCGAGCCGGAGGCCGGTCTTGGCGTGGAGCATCGGCTCGCGGCCGGCGGCGGCGTGGGCGGCGCAAAACTCGTCGCCGCGGCGGCATTGCCAGACGATGGCGCGGTGGAGCGGACGGCCGGTGCCGCGCTCGAAAACGACGATGGTCTCGCGCTGGTTGGTGATGGAGAGCGAGGCGATCTCTCCTACACGGGCGGACTGACGGGCGAGCAGGCCGTGGATCACGGCGAGGGTGTTATGCCAAATCTCCTCGGCATCGTGCTCGACCCAGCCCGGCTGCGGGTAGTGCTGGGCGTGCTCGCGGGCCTCGCGGTCGAGCGCGCGGCCGTCCGCATCGAAGAGCAGGGCCTTCGTGGCGGAGGTGCTTTGATCGAGGGCGAGGAAAAGCATGGCTCAAGGGGCGAGCAATTCGCGAGCGGCGGCGGCGAGACCCTCCATGCTGATGCCGTAGTGGCGGAAGAGGTCGGCCTGGGCGCCGGTGACGGTGTCTTCGTCGGGAAAGCCGACCATGCGGAAGCGCGGCGCGAGCCCAGCCTGGAGCAGCGTGGAGGCGACGGCCTCCCCCACCCCGCCGGCGACCATGTGCTCCTCGACCGTGATGACGGCGCGGCATTCGCGGCCGGCGGCGAGGATGGCGACGGTATCGAGCGGTTTTACGGTGTGCAGGCTGAGCACGCGGGCGGAGATGCCCTCGGCGGCGAGCTGCGCGGCGGCGAGCACGGCGTGGACAACAGTCTCACCATTGGCGATGAAGGCGACGTCGGTGCCCTCGCGGATCGTGGTGGCCTTGCCGGCAGTGAAGGTGGCGCCGGCGGGCGTAACGTCGAACATGGCGGCCTTGCCGAAACGAACGAAAACGGGACGCGGGGCGGTGGCGGAGTAGCGGATGGCTTCGCGGGTCTCGATGTTGTCGGCCGGGACGAGAATGGTGACGTTGTTAATCGCGCGCAGGACGGCGAGGTCGTGCAGTGAATGGTGCGTGGAGCCGAGCGCGCCGTAGCTGACGCCCGAGCTGATGCCCACGAGCACGGCGGGCACGTTGGAGTAGCAGACGTCGTTCTTGATCTGTTCGAGCGAACGCGCGGTGAGAAAACAGGAGGGCGAGACACCGAAGGCCTTTTTGCCGCAGGCGGCGAGGCCGGCGGTGATGCCGACGAGGTTTTGCTCGGCGATGCCGACCTCGACGATCTGCTTCGGCAGGGCCTTGCCGAAGGGGGCGAGTTTGCCTGAGCCGCGCGAGTCGGAGGTGACGGCGACGATGTTGCGGTCGGCGGTGGCGAGGGCCTGAAGCGTGTCGGCGAACTCCTCAAGATTGGCGCGGCCTTTTTTGAGGCCGAGCTGCTTGAGCATCGCGGTCGCGGCGGGCGAGAACATGGACGGGGCGGGCGCGCTCATGACTGTAAGGGTTTCGGTTGACGGCTCTCGTTGTTCGCGTCGGAGCGGGCGTCGTCAAGCAACGCCCCTACACGAGCCTCGGCGGCGGTGAGCTCGGCGAGGGCCTGGGCGAGTTCGGCGTCGGAGGGCACGCCGTGGTGCCATTTGCCGACGTTTTCCATGAAGCTGACTCCTTTGCCTTTTGTGGTGTTGGCGAGGATGAAAAGCGGCTTGCCGGCGGGCGGGGGCGTGGTGAGCGCGGCGGTGAGCGCGGCGTAGTCGTGGCCGTCGATCACGCGGACCTCCCAACCGAAGGCGCGCCATTTCTCGTCGAGCGGCTCGTTCGACATGACGTCGCGGGTGTGGCCGGTGATCTGGAGCGTGTTGTGGTCGAGGATGGCGACGAGGTTGTCCAGCTTGTGGTGGGCGGCGGCCATGGCGGCCTCCCAGTTGGAACCTTCGGCGAGTTCGCCGTCGCCGAGCAGGGTGAAAACGCGGGTGGCGGTGCCGTCCATCTTGGCGGCGAGGGCCATGCCGAGGCAGATGGGCAGGCCATGTCCGAGCGCGCCGGTGTTCATCTCCATGCCGCGAATTTTCCGCGTGGGATGGCCGACGTAGTAGCTCTTGTAGTGACAGACGGTGTCGAGGTCGGCGTCGGGGAAATAACCGCGATCCGACATGACGGCGTAGAGAGCCTCGACGCAGTGGCCCTTGCTCTGGACGTAGCGGTCGCGCGTAGGCGAAGCGACGGTCTCGGGCGTGATGTTCAGCACGCGGTTGTAGAGCACGTTGAGGATGTCGAGGCAGGAGAGGCCGCCGCCGGTGTGGCCGGCACCCGCCTCGTAAATGAGGCGGAGCATGCGCCGGCGAAGGGCGAAGGATTTTAGCGCGAGATCGCGATCAGTCATGGGCTTGGCGTCCGCTCACTCCTGCGGACCTTCGTGATGATAGACTTCCCAGCCGAGATAACGCTCAAAGGCCTCGGCAAGGATGCCGGCGGTGCTGGAGGCATTCATGACGACGTGGTGCTCGAAACCCTCGCGGCAGACGTGACGCATGAGCTTTTGCAGCTTCGGCACGCGGGCGACGGCGCGGTTGCC